>PWVP01000267.1 GCA_003561815.1 Campylobacterota bacterium
AATCAGCTGCAAAAAGGAGTGCTGATCGACCGAACCGATCAGCCCCACCGGTGTGAGACCGACCCGCTTGCCTTCGGCGGTGATTTTGCCCAGCGACTCGCCCCAGAGCTGCACATACCATTTGACCCACTCGCTAAAGCCGCTGGCGTAGGCGAAGATAGCATTGATAGGGCGATCGCCGCTGGCGTAGGCGTAGGCTTGATCGATGAGCCCCAGCGGGTCGCTCTGGAAAAACTCATCGCGCAGGGCTTTGGCCCCGGCTAGAAACGAAGGGGCGTGATACCCTACGAAGCTAAAGGGGGCCAGCCCCACTGCGCTGAGCACCGAAAAGCGCCCGCCGCAGGAGGGGGGCAGATTGAGCACCGGTAGATCGTTTTCGGTGGCCAGCTGCTCTAAGGGCGAGCCGGGATCGGTGATAAAGAGCAGCCGATCGGCCAGTGTGCGATCGATTCCGTCTTTGCCCAGCCGTGCGAGCACGAGCTTAAAGATTGAGGTGGTTTCGATGGTGCCGCCGGATTTGGAGGTGATGATAAAGAGGGTCTTTTGGCAGTCGATCCGGCTTAGCTGATAGGCCAGCTCGATCGGATCGCCGTTTTCTAAAAAGATCAGCTTCTTGTCGTTGCGGCTTTTGGTGTGGCTAAGCAGCGCTTCGGCCGCTTTGGGCCCGAGCGAGGAGCCGCCGATGCCGATGACGCAGATGGTGTCGTTCTCATCAATCACCCGCGCTTTTATCGCTTCGATCGCCTCTAAAACCGGCTGCTGCGTCTCGGGCAGGGCGTAAAAACCACTGATGTCCTCTTGCCACTCCTGACGCAGTGCGGCGATGGCCGCTTCGCGCTCGCCGGTGCCGATACCGCTGCTGTAGTAGTGCTCTGTCTGAATCATCGGGCCCTCCTTAATTGGCTCTCTGCCCGATTGTAGTACAGCCCCCCTAACAGTTGGGTGACTAAATGGTTTTACTAAAGCGTCGCCTCTCTTCGGGGGCTTTTTGGAGGTAGGCATCAAAACCCATGACCAGATTGCTCACCAGTAGCCGTCCGGTGTCGCTGATGAGAATCTTCCGATCGCGAATCTCCACCAGCCCCTCTTGTTCATAGGGCTCCAGGGCTTTAAGCGCGTCGGCGAAGTGCTCTTCGAAGGTGAGGTTGTATTCTCGGTCAAAGGCGGCCATATCGAGGGTAAAGTTGCTCATCAGCTGCATGATCACCTGTTTTCGCAGGCGATCCTCCTGATCGAGGGAGAAGCCCCGCATCAGCGGCAGGTGACCCGCATCGATCGCCGCCTCATAGGGGCCCATATCCCGGAAGTTCTGGGCATAAAAGTCCGCCCCCTCGCCGATACTGGTCAGCCCCAGGCCGAAGAGGTCGGTTCCGCGCAGGGTGGTATAGCCCTGGAAGTTGCGGTGCAGGGTGCCGTTTTTGAGCGCCAGGGCCAGCTCGTCGGTGGGTTTGGCGAAGTGGTCCATGCCGATCATCACCATTCCCGCCCCCTCAAAGGTCTCGATGGCGTTTTGCATAATCAGCAGCTTCTCTTCAGGGGTGGGCAGCGTCGTCTCGTCGATTTTGCGCATGGTCTTTTTCAGCCACGGCACATGGGCGTAGTTAAAGAGCGCGATGCGATCGGGATCGAGCGCGAGGGTCTCTTTGAGGGTATAGGCGAAGCGCTCAGCACTCTGAAAGGGCAGGCCGTAGATGAGATCGATATTGATGCTCCCCACGCCGTGATCGCGCGCAATCTGGACCGCCTGGGCGGTGAGCTCTCGGCTCTGGATGCGGTGAACCGCCTCTTGCACCTGCGGATCGAAATCCTGCACGCCGAAGCTGATGCGATTGACGCCGCCTTTTTGCATCACCGCCATCTGCTCGGCGGTAAAGAAGCGCGGGTCAATCTCGCAGCCAAACTCGGTCTCTTGAGAGCTGTTGGGGAAGTATTTATGGATGGCGGTGATGAGCCGTTTGAGCTGTGCGGCGCTTAAAAAGGTGGGCGTGCCGCCGCCAAAGTGAATCTGCGCCACAAAGCGGCGGGTGTCGATCTCGGCTGCTAGAAGTGCCATCTCCTGTTCAAGGTAGTCCAGATAGCGCTCTTTGTTCTCTTCGCGGCTGGTGTAGACCACATTGCAGCCGCAGAAGTAGCAGGCGCTGCGGCAGAAGGGGATATGAAAGTATAAGGAGAGTGCGCGTCCTGAGGTGTTGGAGGCGGCGATATGGCGCTTGTACGCTTCGAGGGTAAACCCCTCGTGAAACTCCGGCGCGGTGGGGTAGCTGGTATAGCGCGGCCCCGGCTTGGAGTGTTTGGCAAACTGCTTAAAGTCGATCATCGCTTCCACCCTTATTAAAGGGCGATTATAGGCTAACTGCGGTTAATCAGCACTCCAGACAGCTGGCGGCACCCTGCATATGCGCCACAGCGCGGGTGATCACGGCCTCGATCTGTGCATCCTCACTCTGGCCAGCGGCCAGCCCCACATGATAGCGCGTACCCTGCTGCTCTAAAAGGCGGTGCAGATGGATCATCGCCCGATCCGCCTCTTTTCGATCGGTGTGGCCAAAGATAATCAGCAGGCTGCAGTGGGTGATCTCCTCGATTAGATCGGTGCGGCGTATGGCGCTGCGCAGCACCTCCTCCACACCCTCGGGCAGCGCCTCTTCAAAGCAGATCAGCGCGATGGAGAAGGGGGTCTGATAGCGCTTAAAGCGGTAGAACTCCAGCTCGCACAGCTTAGCCGCCTGGGCGATGCACTCACGACGAGACATCGGCCAGCCTACAGAAGACGCACGGCGGCCATGTTATCGAGCATATCCCGGGAGAACTCACATAGCGGCGCACTGCGATCGGTGGCGTAGAAGGCTTTGCGCTCGTGGGTATCCACCTTCAGGCGACTCAGGCGGATGCGCTCAAGCGAACCCTCCTGGCAGACGGTGGGGTATCGAAACTCAATCTCCAACTCTCGACTTCCTGAATCCATGCGATCGGCCTGGATGGCCAAAAACTCCAGTGCTACCCGCTGAAAATCAAACAGTGCCAGTGAACCCATCACGCGCTCCTTCGTTAATCTCGCCAACCCTCAAGCAAAAAATCGGCCATTTTCGGGTTTTTGAAACGGTGCTTTTGAAGATTGGGCTCTTAGCTGCTAGAATAGTGCCTATCCAAACGAGACGAAGGAGATATTTGTGCGTTTACTACTGACAGCTTTACTGGCCGCGCTTTTGGCCACAGCCGCTCAGGCGAAGGTGCTGGCCACCGTCAATGGCGAGACGATCACCCAGCAGGAGATGGAGCTGCTACTGGCCCAGAGCGATCTGCCCAACTTCGAAGCGATCGGCGAGTCGGATCGCAAGCGGCTGGTGGAGTCGATGATCGAGCGAAAGCTTCTGGCCCAGCACGCCCGCGGGGAGGGTATCGAGGAGAACCCTGACTATCAGGCGGCCGTGGCGGTCTTAAAAGAGAATTTGATGATCGATGTGTGGCTGGAGAGCTACGCCGGTAACATTCCGGTGACCGAGGAGGAGGCGAAAAAGATCTATGATGAGAATCGCGATCGCTTCAGCCAGCCAGAGCAGGTGCGCGCGCGCCATATTCTGGTGGAGGCCCGCTCAGAGGCCGAGGCGATTATCTCTGATCTCAAGCGGCTTAAAGGCGCTGAGCTCGAGCAGCGCTTCTCTCAAGTGGCCCAGTCGCGCTCAGTCGATCCCGGCAGCGGTCAGAAGGGGGGCGATCTCGGCTACTTCGCACGGGATCGGATGGTTAAAGAGTTTGCCGATGCGGCCTTCGATCTGAAAAAGGGGGAGATGACCCAAAGACCGGTTCAGAGCGATTTTGGCTATCATGTGATCTATCTGGTCGATCGCAAACCCGCAGCCACCCGCAGCTATGAGGAGGTTGCCGAGCAGATGAAAAATGCCGTTAGAATGCAGAAGTTTGAGCAGCACCTGGAGCAGTTGACGCGCGAGCTCAAAGAGGGCGCTGAGATCACCTATCCCAATTAAGGAGTTTCGATGCTGATTAGCGGAGCGAAGTTGCTACAAAAGGCCCATAAAGAGGGCTATGCCGTCGGGGCGTTTAATATCAACAACATGGAGATGGCCCAGGCGATCTTCGAGGCGGCGGACAAGATGAGTTCGCCCATTATCGTGCAGGCGAGTGAAGGGGCGATCAAATACGCCGGCGGCACCATGCTGCACGCGATTGTGAAAAACCTCTCAGAGAAGTACCCCCATATCCCCGTGGCGCTCAATCTCGATCACGGCACCACGCTCGAATCCTGCGTCCATGCGATCCGCTGCGGCTTTACCTCGGTGATGATTGATGCTTCGCACCACCCTTTCGAGGAGAATCTGGCCACCACCAAGGAGGTGGTTCGCATCGCCCACGCCGCCGATGTGGGCGTGGAGGCGGAGCTGGGCCGTCTGATGGGTATCGAGGATAATATCAGCGTCGATGAGAAGTCCGCGAGTCTGGTGGATCCCGATGAGGCGGAGCAGTTTGTCAAAGCCTCCGGCGTGGACTACCTCGCTCCGGCGATCGGCACCAGCCATGGGGCCTTTAAGTTTAAGGGTGAGCCGAAGCTGGAGTTTGAACTGCTCAAAGAGGTCAAACGCCGCACCGGTGTGCCGCTGGTGCTGCATGGTGCCAGCGCGATCCCTGAAGAGGTGCGCGCGGCGTTTGAGGGCACCGGCGGCGATCTTAAAGGCTCCAAAGGTGTACCGGCCAACTTCCTTAAAGAGGCGATTGCCGGGGGGATCAATAAGGTCAACACCGACACCGATCTGCGTATCGCCTTTATGGCCGAAGTGCGCCGCGTGGCCAACGAAAAACCGAGCGAGATTGACCCGCGCAAATTCTTTATCCCCGCCCGCGAAGCGGTGGTGAAGCTCATCTGCGAGCGGATGGAGACGCTCGGCAGCGCCGGTCGGATCTAGCCCACCTCCACCCGGTTTCGACCGGCCACTTTGGCGCGGTAGAGCGCCTTATCGGCCCGGTCGAAGAAGGGCTCTTGTGACTCGTTCTCCTCCAGCTGGGCGATGCCAAAGCTGGCGGTCACCGCGCCCACACTCTCGAAGTGGGCCGCTTCGATCGCGGAGCGAATCTTCTCAGCGGTGATGTGCGCCCCCTCGACAGTCGTGTGGGGCAGCATCACCGCAAACTCCTCTCCACCCCAGCGGGCTGTAATATCGGCGATCCGTACACTCTCGCGCATTAGTGCGGCGATCTGTTTGAGCACCCCATCACCGACGAGGTGGCCGTGGGTGTCATTGACCTTTTTGAAGTGATCCACATCTAGCAGCACCAGCGAGAGCGGCGTTTTATAGCGGCGGCTCTGGGCCAGCTCGCGCTTAAAGAGCTCGCTAAACATGTGGCGGTTAAAGAGCCCCGTGAGCGCATCGGTGCTGGCGAGCTTCTCCAGCGTCTCGGTCCGCTCTTCGAGGATTCGGTTGAGCTCTTTGAGCTCGCGCTGATGATCTTTAATCAGTCTGGCCCAGCGGTTATAGGCGGTGGCCACCAGATCTTTTTGGCTGATGATGCCCATGATGCCGCCATCAAAGCTATGGACGACAATGCGCTTGATTTTGTGCTCGCGGCAGTAGCTTAGCCCCTCTTTGATGGTGAGCGAATCGGGGATACTGATCAGTGGTGTGGACATAAACTCCCCGACCGGACTTCTCAGATCCGCCGATCGCCCCAGCAGCTTAATCACATCCTTCTGGGTCAAAATCCCCACCGCTTTTTTCTGATCGAAGACGATTGCCGCACTCTGTGCCTGGGCTTTCATCTGATCAAACACCGATCGGGTGGGCTCCTGGCGATCGACCATCAGGGTCTTCTCCCGGCGAAAGAGATCGCCGATTCGTTGGGTTTCGACCAGAATGTCGGGATCGATACTGCCCGCGAGGTCGGTGTAGCTGACGATCCCTTTGAGCGCGCCCTGGGCGTCCACCAGGCAGATGTAGTCGATCCCCTCAGAGATCGCCTCGATCGCTTCGAGCACATTGGCCTGCGGCGAGACGGAGGGGACACGGCTGAGTACCAGCTGTGAAAGGGGTGTTGTGTAGTCAACCCCCTCCAGCCGGAAGCGGATGAGATCCGGCGCGGTGAGGATATGGTAATCCCCCGCCCCCGTGACAATCACATCCCGGATGTTGTGCTGATTCATCAGCGCGATCGCCTCCTGGATGGTCGCCTCCCGTGAAGCGGTGATCACCTCTTTGGTGGCCAGTGAGTCCAGTGATGGAAAAAGCATAAACGATCCCCCTGTTTGCTTTTTACTTTAAAGGGATTTTAACAGATGAGGATTGAAACCGCCATGGAGCGCTTTTTGCTCTAGCCCTACCAAAGAGAGAACCGAAAGGCCTGTATGTTAATCAACAACACCACCCAACCCAACCCCCTCAACCCCACCGCCCAGCGGGTCAATGCCCACACCAGGCCCCAGGAGCAGCCCTCTATCGACACGATCGAGACAGAGGATGTGGCGCTTCAGGGCTTTCGCGAGGCGCTCAGAGAGGGGGGCGGCAGCGGCTCTAGCATCCAGCGGATCAACCTCGAAAAGATCGAAAAAGCGATCGAAGAGAAGCGCCAGGAGCTGGAGGCCAAATACGGCATCAACGCCGAGCCGCCCCTGCCGCCTGAGCAGATGCAGACCGCTATGAGCGCACTGGAAAAGGAGCTGGCGGACTTTATGAAAGACTTTTTTGAGAAGATGGCGCTGCGTGATGGACTTCAGCAGGAGCCCGGCGGCGCGCTGCCTAAGGGGATGCTGCTCTCCATGGCGGGCTGACTTAAACCGCTCTGCTATAATCGCCCCTTTTAAGGAGGCGAAATGTTTGAAACCTTTAATGCAGAGAGTCTAGCCGATCGGCCCCAGGCGCTCAAAGCGCTGCTGGCCGATCACGAAGCACGGCTGGAGAAGCTGCTTTCTAAAAAACCCTACCGCTTTAAGAGCCTCGTGCGTCCCATCCAGCAGATGAAGGATGAGATCGCCCGCTTTTTTACCCCCGTGGGTATCTTGCAGTACACCAAAAACAGCGAGGAGACCCAGGCGGCTTACAGCGCCATGCTGCCGCTTTTGAGCGAATTCGAAACCCGCTTTAGTCAGGTTGAGCGGCTCTATGGGGCCTTTAAAAGTATCCTCAGCGAGGAGAGCGGGCTGACGCCTGCGCAGAAAAAGGTGCTCGAAGATCTGGTGCTCGATTTCGAGCTCGAAGGGGCC
>PWVP01000101.1 GCA_003561815.1 Campylobacterota bacterium
GATGACGCCCTGCGCTACGCCGCCAGCCCCGATGAGGTTAAAAAAGCGCTCGGTGTCGGCAGCCGTTTCTAGTCGGTCACCTGACAGTTGGCCGCACGGACGATCACATCCTCACGGATAAAGTGATCGCCGCCGTGCAGCCGCCACCCCTTCTCTTCGCTCACGCGGTAGTGCTGCCCTGCCTGCTCGCACGCGAGCACTTTTCCCTCTTTAAACTCTTCGACGATCGTGCTATCCTGCCCCTTCTCAAAGGCAAACATCAGCCCCCCGATCACCAGTAGCACCAGCGCAAACGAGAAGAGCGATCGCGAGATGGGCTTGTAGTCCTTCGTGGTGAGAAACCCCCCCATCATCGCCAGCATCGCCAGAAAAAAGAGCAGACCAACCGTCATCTAAAAATCCTTTTTGGGGCGAAGGTTACTCTCTTGTGCCTTTGAAAACACCCTGAAGAGAAGCATGATCAACTGTAAAGGTACCGCCGACCGCTTGCGCGTCGCTTCCGTAGAAGCGCCCCTGCATCTCTCCAGCAGCGTCACCATCTTGCAGCAAATTGACACCACTAAAAGAGCTGCCTGAGAACCCGCCATCAATAACAAAGTTCCAGTTTTGGTCCTCATGAACTTCATGTGCTGTTGTAAAACCCATTGACCCCGACACATCACCACTGCTGAAGTTAAATGTGATCGCTAACTGGTTATCCTCGTCAAGCAAGATATCGCCCACCAGGTCGCCACCACCGCCCATCACCTGTCCGTGGTAGGTGTGGCTTCCCGCACCGGGTGCGAGCACGGTGTCGATATGCTCTGCAGCCGCCTCAGCCTCGCGACCGGCTGCCCACAACCCACCGGTCGCATAAAACCCGTCATCATGCTCCCAGTAGCCCCAGCTGACATGGTCGTTGAGCTCACCCACGGGTGCCGCCATCAGATAGCCGATCGCGCCACTATCACTATCATGATGGGCTACGCCAAACATATTGTCGCCAATATAAGCCGCCGTATCTTGCTCGCTGCTTCCCGATATCGTCTCACCAAAGAGAGTGGCCTCAATTTCGACATTATCGCGATCGATCGTCATCTCAAGCTCTGTCGTCGTGTCATCATAATCCAAGACGGATTTAATAGCTCACCCCTTGAGCTCAGATGTGCCACTGCCGTCTGCCTCGCCGCTAAGCCCCTCTATGACGCTGCCGTATCCCGCGCCCGCGAAATGGTTATATATCTCATAGCCGTCATGGGCTTTTCCATAGATGCCAAACCCCTGCGCCTGGCTGCCATAGAGCGCGCCGTCAAAGCGGCCATGGAATGTATCATCCTCCTCCACGGTGTAGTCGGTCAGCTCGAAGCTAACCGCCCCATCCTCGCCGAAGATCAAATGGCCCAGCGAGATCCCATCGGGGTGAATCAGCATCACATTGTGGTTGGCAGTATTGGCCGCTAGCAGC
The DNA here is from genome assembly GCA_003561815.1 of Campylobacterota bacterium. Lineage (GTDB taxonomy): Bacteria > Campylobacterota > Campylobacteria > Campylobacterales > SZUA-545 > CSSED11-302. The sequence continues at coordinate 1,445 of PWVP01000101.1, forward strand.
GGGACATGGACGCGATCGTACTCATCTGGGAGAATCACATCGATATTGCCCACATACTCATGGTAAATCGAGTGGTCCAGATTCTCGGGCACATCCATATCCATCAGCGCCAACATATCCCAGGTCAGGACACGGTTCGCCTCAAGCCACTCCTCGCGGGTTTTGACCCCCTCATAGGCAAAAAAGAGCTCCCCCTCCAGCGTCTCGATAGTCGCATGGGTCTGCGGGCCCCCTTCGGTGCTCAGCCAGGTCTGATGGTGCAAGTTGATCACAAACTCACTCTTCTGATCCGAGGCGCGCATCACCATCATAAAGTTCCCCTCTTGCGGGTCGCCCTGGCCAGCGGTGCCCGTGAGGCAGAAACCACCATAGGGCAAATCCACCTCATGCTCTATATAGGTCTCATGCTCTTCAGGATGGGCAGGCAATGCCAGATCGGCACCGTCATGGGACTCAAACTTGGGCTCGTACAGATAGTGGCAGTAGCCATCATCGCAGCTCAGTCGCCCCTGCATCACCCAGCCCCCATCACGAATCAGGGGAGAGTCATCCTCGCAGGGTGGGGGCAGTACCAACTCATCAGCACTCTGTTCACTGAGTAGCTGCCCTAGCTGCTGGGCCAGCTGCTCTTGGGTGCTCTCATCAGAAAGCACGGTCGCCGCCAGCTCAGGCGCGCTCTCCTGCTCCATCTGGGCAGCCTCCTCTTCACTCACCTCCTGGGCGGTCTCTTGTGTCGCCTCCTCCTCGGCGGCCGCCTCCTCTTCGGGCTCTGCCTCCTCCTCGGGCTCAAGCGCCTCAAGCGCCAGTGCGCGCGGGCGGCTAGGGGGTTGGCCGGGGGCGATGGTGGTCATCTGACCGGCACGCAGCAGCACCTCGGTGCCATCCTCACCACGCACACTCACCACACCACGGGTACAGCCAATCACCTCCGTCTCACCCAGTGCCCCCTGAAAGTGGGTACCGCGAATCCCGATGGTGGCGGTTTTTGTCTGCATGGTGAAGTTATCCGGCGCGATACGCGAAACCTGCCCGGTGATGGCACGGAAAGTGCCCTGACTGGAGCGCAGCTTCACCTGCGGGTTGGCCGCCTGCTCGTGGTAGAGAAACTCCTCGATCGCCAGATCGCTATCCGGGCCCAAAGTAATCGTGGTCTCATCGCCCAAGATCAGCTGCAGACGGCTGCGCGCTTGGGTGAGCACCCGATCCGCCTCCTCAAGCGTCATGCCCACTTGCGCCGCAAGCTGACGATCGCCCCGCTCGATCACCGCCTGACCACTCAGCGCCGAGATCTGACCCACCGCTGCAAACGCCCCTATACAGAGCCCTATCAATACCAGAAAAAGTACACGCATCGCCACTTCCTTTAAAAAGTGTAGAGCAGGTTGATGCCGATCACCTGCTTATCGTAGTCGTAGTAGTCGTCGTTTGAGTCGTTGTGCGTCATGTTGAGCGCACCCTGCAGATAGAGCTGCTCCTCGAGTGCCCATGTGAGGGTGGCGCCCACGCCCATAGTGGTGTCGGTGCGCTCATGAAAGCGAAGATCATCGCTCACTTTGGGCGGCTTATCCGGATAGCGGCTCTGACGCAGACTCAGGGCGATATTGCCATTTAGAGTGGGGCTAAGCCGCATAAAGTACCCACCCCGCACGAAGAGGGTGTCGGTTGAGACATCGCGGAGGTTGCCCCCCTCTTTACGGGTGCGGCTGATGCCGCCGGAGAGATTGATCGCGCCGCTGCCCTCGGCCACCGTCTGCTGGTAGTGGGCGCTCAGGTGGTGCTGCGTGGCGTCACGATCGCTGTTTTCGCTGATCTCGTTTTGGCGCTTTTGGTAGCGGTAGGTGATGCCCGCCATCTGTCCGGCGGCTATCATCTTCTCAGCACGCACCGAGAGACCCGGCGTGAGCATGTAGCTCTCGCCGCCGTAGTGGAGATAATCCAGCTGCAAAGGTGTGCTTAAAGACCAGCCGTTTAGCCGCCACTGCGGGCCGCTTCTAAGGGAGAGAAACCGCACATCGACATCATCGACATCGGTGTAGCTCTGCAGATGCAGCTGCGCCCCGCTCTGCCAGCGCAGCGCCCCACCGCTAGCGGAGGTGTAACGGTGATTAAGACCGGCACCAAGCAGATAGGAGGCGCTGGACTCTTCTTGGGTGGTTTGCTTATAAGGAAAGATACCTTCGTACACCCCTTCAAATGTGCCGTCACTGCTGTTGCGCACATTGGTGTCATACTGCACGCCCGCCATCACCGATCCGCTTACAAAGTGTCTGCGCGTCTGCTGATCGATATGGGCGAGATAGCGCTCGATATTGGCGCGCACCCTGGGCGGCAGCGGGCTTTGGAGCGCCCGCTCAAACTGCGCGCGCGCCTGCGGATACATCTGCAGCGCGAAGTAGCTGCGCCCCAGCTCCAGCCGCGCACGCAGGTTGGTCGGCTGCGCGATCAGCACCCGCTCGAAGGCGGCCACCGCCTCATCATAACGCTGCGTCTCGTAGGCCGATCGGCCCAGATAGAAACTCACTGTCACATCGGCCATATTTTCACGAAAGAGGCGTTCATAGGCGTGATAAGCCGCCTCATAGTCCCGATCGGCGTACGCCTGCTCGGCCATCTGCGCTCCGCTGAGCGTACCTGCCCCTATCCAGACCGCCCACGCGACCATCAAAAACCATCGAGTCATCTAGACCCCTTCTTGGTAGCTTCCCCTACCTCGATTCTGGATCCAGTCGGCTTTGGAGCGACTGAGGTTTTTTGATTAGTCTAAAAGGGCGTCGGTATAGAGGGCAAAGCCACTGGCGCGCCCCTCGCCGCTTTCGTAGTCACCGCCCATCGCCAGCAGGTCGTTACCACGGATAAAGCGGAAATAGAGACCATCGTAGTAGCTCATCTGACCGTAGTAGAGTGGCGAGAGGGCCACCCGGGGCCAGTTGGCCGCCTGCGCCACCTCCCCCATTTTGGCCAGCGGCGCGTGCAGGCTCTGGGGCACCTTCTTAATCACCGCGGGCAGATCCGCCGGATCGCTTAAGCGCGCCAGTGGCGCGACCCACGGCTCTTTAGACTCCAGCAGGTGATGAAGCTGATTGCCCAAAAGCGCCTCGATCGGCTTGCCTATAAGGCGAGCCACCTCCTCACAGACGGTGATGCTGCCCACCTGCAGTGTCGCCTCAATCTCCAGCGCTTTGAGCAGTCTGGCCGCCAGCGCCGTCATTTGGGGCAGGCTCTCGCCATCAATCGACTCCGCGCCGATCTGATGGGTTTCGCGGGTGGGATAGTGCAGCACCGGCTGGATATAGAACCATTTGCGCTGCGCGGTCGCTCGGCCCAGCCGCTTGAGAATCAGCCGCACCACCTCCAGCGAACTATCGGCCCGAAGCGAAACGGCGTGGTTGGACTCATCACCGAAACGGATCACCTGCCGATCGCGCAGATCGCCCTGATGGTATGAAAAGATCGGAGTGAGTATCTCCTCAAATCCTGCCCCGCTTAAAAGCTCCGCCGCGCGGTTTTCCAGTGCTCGCTTCTGGCGCGCCCGATCGCCGAAATAGAGCTTGCTCCCTTTAGGAATCTCATACTCGCCGATCATTGCGATCCTTTATAGTAGTCTCTGCTAAAGCACGCGATGGCAGTGCCGTCGTAGTCGCGCTCACCCGCTGCATCCAGCGCCAGCTCCAGCGCGTTGAGGCTCCAGCCCATCTGTGCTGGTGTGATGAGTCCCATATTGTTCAGCCGCAAAAGCGAAGTTTTAAGCGCCTCCTGCCCGCCCGCGGCATTGACCCCCGCCTCGGTTTTCATCCATTTGCGAAACTGCGACGCTTTAGGGTGATAGAGGCTCACCATCGCCAGTGCGGGCGTCTGGGGGTAGACATCCAACCCGATGGCCCGCACCGCCGCCAGTGCCGCTCCGTGGCGTCTGAGCGTCTGGCTAAAGAGCACCTCGCGCCCCATCTGCTCGATATGGCCCAGCATCGCATCCAGCCCGATAATCAGGGTGGTCGCCGCTGTCCAGGCGGTGGTGTTTTTGCGCTGGTTTTTCAGCTCGGTGGCGAGATTGAAATAGAACCCCACGCCGCTTTGCTCCTCTAAAAAGGCCGCCGCATCGGCGCTCAAGCCCAGCATCGCCAGTCCCGGCGGGAGCATCAGCGCCTTCTGGCTACCGGTAATCAACACATCGATCCCTGCGACTTTCAGCGGCTCCACCCCCACAGCGGTGATGCCATCGGCTACGACGAAGATATCGGGCCGGGCCGCTTTGGCCGCGGCGGCGATCGCCTCTACCGGATGGCGCAGACCGCCGGAGGATTCACACACCTGCACAAAGATCGCATCGATTTCGGGGTGCTTAGCCAGTGTGTCGGCCACATCCTCGACGCTGGCGGGTGTGTGCCACGGGTAGCGAAGCTCGATGGGCTCTTTGCCGTAAGCAGCCGCGATCTGGCCGAAGCGCTCGCCAAACTTCCCGGCGTTAATCACCAGTGCGCGCTTTTTACAAAAGTGCGTGACTGCCGCCTCCATCGCCCCGCTGCCACTACTGGCCAAAAAGAGCACCTCGGGCATCTGCATAAAGTCACTGAGCCGTTTTCGAGCACGCTCGAAGATCGCCTCAAACTCCGGTGTGCGGTGGTGCAGACTCTCGCCAGCCATCGCCAGACGGACAAACTCAGGAACCGGGGTGGGTCCAGGGGTCATTAGCAGCATGGTTTTCCTCTTATGCCTGAAGTTGGCGAATTGTATCAAAGCCGCGCTAATGGGGCTTGTGCTAAATTGCCGCCTATGAAAACCATCCTTTTTGATATGGACGGCACGCTGCTGGACTCCCAGGCCGACATCGCCGCCTCTATTAACCACACCCGCGAGGCCAGGGGCTTAGCGCCGCTGCCGCTTGAGTCGATCACCCGCGCTATCAACGATCCGAGTATCAATGCCGCCGAGCTGCTCTATGGCGAGCCGGAGTACAGCCCAAGCGATCGCGATCGTTTCGAGGCGCACTACCATGCCCAGTGTCTTGAGAGCGTCGTGCTCTATGAGGGGATCGTGCCGCTTTTAGAGGCGCTGAGCACCCACGGCTGTCGCCTGGCGGTGGTGACCAACGCCAATCGGATCTTTGCCGAGCGGATGCTTTCGCATCTGGGGGTGGCGCACCACTTCGGCGCGATTTTGGGGGCTAGCTGTGTGCCCCGGGCCAAGCCCTATCCCGACATGCTCCATGAGGCGCGTCGCCGACTATCGTGCCCCGGATCCGAAAAAGCGGTGATGGTGGGGGATAATGAGAAAGATATGCGCGCGGCACAGGCGGCCGGGGTCGCGGGGCTCTTTGCCGCCTGGGGATACGGCGAGGGGGCGGAGCTGGCCCGGATGGTTCTTAAACACCCCATGGAGCTTCTTGATTTTCTGCTAGAATCGGAAGATTAAGCCACAAAAAGGATACAAATGCAACGCTCACGCTTAAAAATGGGGTTTCTGGCAGTAGCGGCAGGGGCGCTTCTGTGGGGGTGTAGTACCGATGACAGTAAATCAACCCAGAGCCCCAGAAGCCATGACGGCACTGTCTCCAACCCGGAGACGCTCAGCCTTGATACTATCTACCATGATAGGCTGGTGGGCTCCTGCACGATGCCCAAACGGGTTGCCGAGATGAATATGTACAGCCACTACCGATTCACGACCAGTAGCGCTGGCAACTACACCATCACACTCGATGAGCAGGATGTTCAGCAGGTGGCCTATCTCTATATTCTGC
>PWVP01000265.1 GCA_003561815.1 Campylobacterota bacterium
GAACATCAGGTGCTCGCGCGCAAATACCGGCCCCGCCGCTTTGAGGAGGTGATCGGCCAGGAGGGGATTAGCCGCACCCTCTCGCTGGCGCTTGATAGCGATAAGCTCTCGCACGCCTATCTCTTCTCGGGGCTTCGTGGCAGCGGCAAAACCTCCACCGCCCGGATCTTTGCCAAAGCGCTGCTGTGTGAAAAGGGGGTGAGTGCGCACCCCTGCGGTGCATGTGAGCACTGCATACAGGCCAACGAGAGCCGCCACATGGATATCATCGAGATGGATGCCGCTTCAAATCGCCGCATCGACGATGTGCGCGATCTGATCGAGCAGACCCGCTACACACCGGGGATGGGGCGCTTTAAGATCTTCATCATCGATGAGGTGCACATGCTCACCAAAGAGGCGTTTAACGCGCTTCTTAAGACGCTCGAGGAGCCGCCCGCTTTTGTGAAGTTTATTCTGGCCACCACCGATCCGCTTAAATTGCCGGCAACCATCCTCTCGCGTACCCAGCACTTTCGCTTTCGCCAGATCGCCCATCAGGATGTGATCAACCATCTGATCCATATCCTCTCGCTGGAGTCGGTCTCCTACGAACCAGCCGCGCTGGAGATGATCGCGCGTGCAGGCGGCGGCTCGCTGCGCGATACCTTGACGCTTCTTGATCAGGCGATTATCTACTGCAAAGGCAGCGTGAGTGTCGAGGCGACCGTCTCGATGCTGGGGATTTTAGATCCGGCCAGTATTGAGGCGTACTTCGATCTCATCTTTCAGCGCGATAGCCAGGCGGCGATCGATTTTGTGCGGGAACTGGAGAACAGCGATGCACAGATGGTGATCGATGAGCTGATGATCTATCTTAAAGAGCGGCTCTATCAGCCCGGCGGCCACTTTAGCCTGGCCACGCTGGAGCGGTTTTTCAGGGTCGCTTCGCAGATGAAGGGGCTGCTGTTTCAGGGGGCTGACGGGGGGTTTGTGCTGGGGCTGATGACGCTTAAGTTTATCGAAGCACTGCGTCCGGAGGCGATCGCAGAGGCGATCACCCGGCTAGAACAGGAGATCCTAAGCGCTCCGCCACCGGCAGCACCCTCGCCGGTGCCAAGCCCCCCGGCGGCGGCTTCACCTTCCGTGCCCGCTGCTCCGGCTGCTTCGCAGCCCGCTGCTGACTCGCCCGAGAGACTCTTTGGGCAGCTGATAGTGCGCATTAAAGATCGCAGTGCGGATCTGGGGAACATCTTTGAGCGCGCGATCCGCTTTGAGAGCTTTAGCGAAGGGCAGCTGCGCTGGATGAGCTGTGCGGAGGGGGACGATCGCCAGCGGCTAAAGCAGGATTACGGGGTGATTCGGCTACTGGTGCAGGAGGTGTTTGGCGTACAGACCAAAATCGTCAATCTCCCCTGCCCGGAGAGTGAAAAAAAAACGGCGGATGAGACCGTAGCGGATGCAACGAATGAGCTCGACTCGCCCCAGGAGCCCTCTAGCTGCATGCAGGCGAGCGCGGGCCTAAGCGCTACGCCACCACACGATCCTCAAGCGATCCTGGAGCAGCCGATGGTCAAAAGGGCCCTGGAGCTCTTTGAGCCCAAAAAGGTCAAAATAGTCTCGCGGGTGTAGCCCCTTTTTCTCTACTCGACGGTGACGCTTTTGGCGAGGTTTCGGGGCATGTCCACATCGTTGCCCAGTCGGATGGAGATCTCTAGCGCCAGAAGCTGCATCACCACCATCATCTCATAAAACTCCAGCATCGGATGATCGGTCGGCTGGGTGGGGAGGTAGTCATCGGCCAGATCGAAGCACTCCGGCCCGATCGCCAGAGTGGTCGAATCCCGGGCGATCAGCTCCTCGACATTGGAGCGCATCTTCTCTTTAAGGAGTGTGCCCGGTAGCAGCGCGATGGTAAAGAGCTCGCTATCGGCCAGGGCGATGGGGCCGTGCTTCATCTCCCCGGCGGGGTACCCTTCTGCGTGCAGATAGCTGATCTCTTTGAGTTTTAACGCCCCCTCTAGCGCCAGCGGATAGAAGAGATCGCGACCGATAAAGAAGAAGCCGTGTCCGTGCAGATACCGTTTGGAGAGGCGGTGGATGCGATCGTGCAGCTTCTCGGGCACCTGGAGCACCTGGGGCGCATGGCGCATGGCGGCAATCTCCTGTGCCAGGAGTGCTGGATCGAGGGTTTTGTGGCGCTGGGCGATAAGCAGGCTTAGCAGCCAGAGCACCATCATCTGGGTGGCAAACGCTTTGGTGGAGGCGACCCCTTTTTCGATCCCCGCGCGGGTGAGCAGGGTGGCATCTGCTTCGCGGACGATGGAGCTGTTATCCACATTGCAGATGGCCAGGGTTTTAAGCCCGGCCCGTTTGGCCATCTTTAGCGCCTCGAGCGTATCGGCGGTCTCACCTGACTGGCTGATAACCACGAAGAGCTCGCTGCTTTTGAGCACCGGATCGCGGTAGCGAAACTCGCTGGCGATCTCCACGCGCGCCTCCATGCGGCTTAGGCGCTCAAAGAGGTAGGTCGAAGCGAGCGCAGCGTGGTAGCTGGTGCCGCACGCACAGAGCCGCAGCGCCTCGACCCCATCTAGGAGGGTGCGATCGATCTCCTCTAGATGGACGCGATCTTCTTGCAAACGCCCCATCAGGGTGTCGCCTAGCACCTGCGCCTGCTCGTAGATCTCCTTTTCCATAAAGAAGCGAAACCCCTCCTTCTGAGCTGAGTGGAGGGTGGGTGGAATCGCTTTAGCCACCGGGCTAACAGGGCTCTCCCCTTCAAAGAGGTTAAGGCTCTCAGGGCTCACCCAGCCCCAGCAGCCATCCTCCAGATAGATCGCCTCGTGACAGAGTCCTACTAAAGCGGCGTCGCTGGAGGCGAAGAAGCGTCCGCTCTCGCCCAGTCCGATCTGCAGCGGCGAGCCCTTTTTGGCAAAAAAGATGCGATCCTCACACCGCTCATCGATCAGCAAAATAGCGTAGGCCCCCTCCAGCTGCTTGACGGTCTCCTCAAAGGCCTTAGCGGAGTCTTTATGGCGCTCGGCCAGCTGCTCATAGAGGTGGACAATCACCTCGGTATCGGTCTGGCTTAGAAAGCGCGCCCCCTCTGATTGCAGCTTTTTTTTCAGCTCGGTGTAGTTTTCGATGATGCCGTTGTGTACCACATGGCTAAAGCGCCCCTGGTGCGGGTGGGCGTTTAGCTCGGTCGGCTTACCGTGGGTGGCCCAGCGGGTGTGGGCGATCCCGACCCCAAACCCGCTGCTCTGGACCGCTTCGGTTTTATGGATGAGGTTATCGAGTTTGCCCACAGCTTTGTACGCTTCGATTCGTCCGTTTTGCATCAGGGCGAATCCGGCGCTGTCGTAGCCACGGTACTCCAGCTCCTTTAAGCCATCTAGCAGAATCCTCTTGATTTTGCTTTCGCCCATATAGCCGACGATACCGCACATACTCTCACCTTTTTGTCAACGCTTCTAAAATCTTGTCGCGATTATGACAAAAGGGGCCATTCTTCTCGATTAAGAAGAGATCGTGGGTGCGCCCTTTGACGGTGCTGATCTTGGCCGCGGCGATGTCGATGGCGAAGCTATCGAGCGTATCGATGATAAAGGCCATGAGCCCCTGCTGATCGGCGGTTGAGAGGCTCAGGCGTGCGTAGGTGGGGGAGTGATCGCAGTCGGTCTCAATCTCATCGGGGGTGATAAAAGGGCGGGGATAGGGGAGCTTCAGGCCCATATCGAAGCTCTGCTCAGCCAGTCTGCGAAGATCCTCGATCGGCTCTTCAAGCGGCTTTTTAAAGACCATCCGAAAGAGCTTGGCGCCATCGAAGAGTTTGAAGATATCCATGCCACTGAGATCCAGCCATGCGAGCTTGCCCAGCAGCCAGCCGAGGTTCAGGGGCGCCTTGGCGATAATCTCCAGGGTCAGATGCGGCTGCGTGAGCGCCTGAAACCCGAAGGGCTCCGCACCGGCGGTGCGCCGGGCGAGATCGATCATCTCATCGGGGGTGTGTTTGAGAAAAAAGAGGTTGGAGTCCACCGAGAGGAGCTTGCGCTGCAGCGATCGATCGAGCGTCTCAAACGCTTCGTGGCTGCTCAGTGCCCGCTCTTTGCGGCGGCGCAGATTGGCCTCACTGACCTGCTCGGGCTTTTGGATCACCGCGTGGGTGCGCTGGTAGAGCTCGCCTAGCAGGTTGGCCATAAAGGGGGAGTAGACCCCGCGATCAACGGCGCTAAGATCGGCGACGGTCAGCAGGTAGAGCAGATCGAGCAGTCGGGGGCTTTTCAGCTGTCCGGCAAAGGCGAGCACCACCCGATCGCTATGGATATCCTGTGTGCGGGCCACATGGCTCATCAGGGTGTGGATGCGAATCAGGTGCGCGCCGGTCTCGATCGCTTCGCTCTGCAATCCGATCGACCCGGCGAAGCGGCGAAAACGCCTTGCACCCACCTCGCTGTGATCGAGTCGCCCCCCTTTGCCGCAGTCGTGCAGAAGCGCCACGATACGCAGCAGCAGCCGATCGCCGCTTTCAAGCCGCTCGAAACGATCGCGCAAGGGGGCATCGGGGAGGTTCTCCAGGAAAAAGAGGGTGTTGATGGCGTGCTCATCCACCGGATGCTGGTGGTAGCCGTCAAACTGTGCGAGATGGAGTATCGGCTTCATCGGTGCAATCAGACTCTCGAGCCGCCCGGCGCGGTAGATGAGGCGAATCAGCGCATAAGATTGGGGCTGCTCAAAGAGCGATCGCACCATCCGTTTAAACCCCTGCCCGGAGCGTACCGGCACCGCCGCCCGGCGCAGCGCCATCACCAAAGAGATGTCATAGGTGCGTTCAGTTCGCGCAATCACCTGCTCAAGCGCACTTTTTAGCGGGGGCGGCGCACACTCGTAGGGGACGCAGAGCAGCCCTTTATGGGTGCGAAGCTGCCAGCGGTGATCGCTTTGGGGGTTGAGGATTTTGGCCATATAAAAGGCGCTAAAGCGCTCGATCTCCGCCATGGAGTAGAGGGTGCGCTTAAGAAGATACCGCTCCGCTTTTCGGGTTTTGGTGTCCTTAAAGCCCAGCAGCAGCGCCGCCTCGCGCTGGTGATCGAAAAGTAGCCGATCGAGCGGCTTGCCCGCAATCAGGTGCAGCCCGCTTCGCAGCCGGTAGATAAAGTCCAGCGCCTGGCGGTATTCGCGGTACGCCTCTTCGCTGATCAGCCCACCGGCGAGGTCTTTGTTGGAGTCCACCCCAAAGAGGGTGCGCGCGATCCAAAAGAGGGTGTTTGAATCACGCAAGCCCCCGACCCCCTCTTTAAGATCCGGCTCCATGCTGATGGGTTTCTCGCGGTGGCGCTTGTCGTACTCGGCCAGCTTCGCCTCGATAAAGCGATCGCGATCGTCGCTGCGAATCCGGTTGAGGGCGTTTTCGATCTCCACCCACAAAAAGCGCGATCCGAAGAAGAAGCGCCCCTCTAAAATGGCGGTTTTAATGGTGATATCGCTCATCGCAGCGGCCTCTAGCTCGCCCACCTCGTGGACCCGGTGACCGAGGTGAAACCCCGCATCCCACGCCAGATAGAGCACCCGCTCAATGAGTGGGCGCAGATGGTAGCCTTTGACCTCTTTGTAGACGATCATGAGATCCACATCGGAGTAGGGGGCGGCCTGTTCGCGCCCGAAGCTGCCCAGCGCCACAAAGGCGATCGGAAGCGTGCTGACAGAGGGCATGTAGTTGCCGAAGCTATCGCGCAATACATAGCGAAAAAAGCCGATAATCAGCGTCTCAAGCGCGCGGGTGTGGTGGATCAAAAACCCCTTGGGGCTGGTGCGCATAAAGACCGATTTGAGCTCCTGGTAGTGGTGCTTTTTCTCCTCTTTAAAGAGTTTGGCCACCGCAAAATCTTCCGCTTTAGCATCGATCAGTGCCTCTAATCTGGCCGCAAAACCCTCTCGCATCGTTTACCCCAAAGTCTTCAGTGTTATAATCGCCCGATTATACCAAGCTCCTTGTGGCTTATGCGGCCGGGGTTGTTTAAAGTTTGTCCAGTGATTGAACCGAACAATATCCAGAACATCGATTTTGCCGCACTCTACCGCGAGCAGAAGAGCCGAACCGACTTTAAACCCAAAGCGGTGGCCGACTGGGATAAGCGCGCGCCGCAGATGCGCACCCGCCTGATGCAGAGCATCTATAACGACGCCTTTTTAGAGCGCGTGGATTTAAGCGGCTGCGAGAGTCTGCTCGATGTCGGATGCGGGCCGGGCAACCTCGCTCTGCCGTTAGCCGGTCGGCTCAAGGCGGTTCATGCGCTCGATTTCTCTTCGCAGATGCTTCAGGCGTTGCGTGAAAACGCCCAAGAGTGCGGGGCAGATAATGTCACCACCCATCAGCTGAGCTGGGAGGATGCGTGGGCCGATGTGCCCCGTTGTGATGTGGTGGTAGCTTCGCGATCGATGGAGGTGGCCGATATGCAAACAGCCCTGCTCAAACTCCACCACCACGCCAAAAAACGGGTCTATCTCACCTATAAACTCGGCGGTAGTTTTGTGGAGCCGGAGATTTTAGAGGCTCTAGGGCGCACCATCACGCCCAAGCCGGACTATATCTACATCGTCAATATTCTCTACAATCTCGGCATCTACGCTCGGATCGACTTTCTGCCTAGCGAAGGCAAGGGGCTAAACTGGGCGAGTGAAGAGGAGTTTATCCAGAGTGTGCGTTGGAGTCTGGGTGAACTTAGTAGCGAAGAGATTGAGCGTCTAAGGGCGCACTATCAGCAGCGCGCCAGGATGCAGGCGCTGGGCGATCGGCCGGTGAACTGGGTGCTGATGAGTTGGGAGAAACATGACACAGAGTGATGCGTTAGCGCTTTTTGAGTCGGATCTTTTTTCGCTGGGTCAGACAGCCGATCGTATCCGCCGATCACAGCACGAACACAAGGTCTTTTTTAACCTCAATCGCCACCTCAATCCCACCAATGTCTGCGCCGATTACTGCCGTTTTTGTGGGTTTTCGGTTCACCGCAAAAACCCCAATCCTTACACGCTCAGCATCGAAGAGGCGGTCGCTCAAGCCAGGCAGGCCCATGATGCGGGGGCGAAGGAGCTGCATGTGGTCAGTGCGCATAATCAAGAGGTCGGATTGGCGTGGTACTTTGATCTCTTTAAGGCGATCAAAGCGGCCTGCCCGGATATACATCTTAAAGCGATGACCGCTGCGGAGGTGGAGTTTCTGGCCCGCACCTATGATCTGAGTTTCGATCAGGTGCTTGATCGGATGATCGAAAGCGGTGTGGACTCGATGCCTGGCGGCGGGGCGGAGATCTTTGATGAGTCGATTCGCCACTATCTGTGCAAAGGCAAGGTGAGCTCTGCTGATTGGCTCACTATCCACGAAAAGTGGCACGCCAGGGGGCGCAAATCCAATGCGACGATGCTCTTTGGCCATGTGGAGGATCCCATCCACCGCGTCGATCACCTCTTTCGCCTAGCGGAGCTGCAGGCCAAAACCGGCGGTTTTAACGCCTTTATCCCCCTTCTGTATCTGACCAAAAACAACTTCCTCACCGGTATCAAACCCGCTGGAGCCGAGGAGATCCTAAAAACTATCGCGCTTAGCCGGATCGTGCTCGAAGGTATCCCCCATATCAAAGCCTACTGGGCGATGCTGGGGATCAATCTGGCACTGGTGGCCCAGCACTTTGGCGCCGATGATATTGACGGCACCATCCAAAGAGAGTCGATCGCTAGTGCCGCCGGGGCCAAAAGTGCCGCCGGACTCGATCAGAAGAGTCTGATCGATCTGATTCTAAACGCCGGGTTTGTGCCCGTCGAGCGCGATAGCCTCTATAATGAACTGAAGGTGTATGGATGACGCGGCACTACTACGGTTTTGAGGCCTTTTTAGCCGATACGCGGCAGCTGGCCGAGCAGGCGGCCTCTTTTCATCCTGAGGCGATCGTGGCGATCAGTCGCGGCGGGGTGAGTCTGGGCCATCTTTTAAGTGAATACTTCGATCTGCGCACCCTCTATACGCTCAATGCGATCCACTACGACGACACCCGCAAACTCGATACGGTTGAGATCTTTAACATCCCCGATCTGCACACCGCCCAGAGGGTGCTGGTGGTCGATGAGATTGTCGATAGCGGGGAGAGCATGGTGGCGATTATGGCAGCGCTGAAGGCGCGTTATCCAGCGGTCGATTTCAAAACCGCTGCCTTGTTTCAGAAGGCCGATGCCTGCTTCGAAGCGGATTTTTGGGTGAAACGGCCTGCGGGGTGGATCGACTTTTTCTGGGAGGTGGACCTTAAGCCGGAGAGTAACAAATAATAATTTTTATTATTTAAGGAAAACTCGGCTATGATCACCCTGCTTAAAAACAAAACCAACAAAGGAGGCAAATATGCCACTTGTTACACAGAAAGCTCCTGAGTTTTGCGCAACCGCCGTTATGGGCGACAACCAGATCAACGAAGGGTTCAAGCTCTACGATAGCCTGGGTGAGAATGGTGCCGTTGTTTTCTTCTGGCCCCTAGACTTCACCTTTGTCTGCCCCTCTGAGATTATCGCCTTTGATAAGCGCCTTGATGAGTTCAAGAAGCGCGGCGTTGAGGTGATCGGTGTCTCTATCGATAGCCACTTTACCCACTTGGCGTGGAAAAACACCCCCGTCGATCGCGGTGGCATCGGCCAGGTGCGCTTCCCGATGGTAGCCGATCTGGACAAGTCCATCTCCAAAAACTTCGATGTGCTGCTCGATGGCGGCGTTGCACTGCGCGGCAGCTTCCTGCTCGACAAAGACGGCACCATCCGCCACGCGGTGGTCAACGATCTGCCCCTGGGCCGCAACATCGACGAGATGATCCGTATGGTGGATGCGATGCTCTTTACCAACAAATACGGTGAGGTGTGCCCCGCCGGTTGGCAGGAGGGCAAAAAGGCGATGAAAGCCAGCCCTGAAGGTGTGGCGGAGTACCTCGCGGCTAACACCGACGAGCTCTAAGCCGTTTTGGTCCGCCCTTTGTGGCGGGTTCTGGTCCCGTAAAAGCGAAAGCCCCGCCCTCAGTTTTTGGGGGTGGGGCTTTTTACTTTATTCGTTCAGGGAAGCAAAGCCCCCCTTCACTATAAGCGCTTGGGCCGCTATGGCCACTGAAGCACGCCGCTTGCGCGGCGATACTTCTTATTTGTCGTTGGCGAGGTAGGTTTCGAGGTACTTGGTGTCGAAGCGGTTGGCGATAAAGTCGGGGTTTTGAAGCATCCGTTTATGAAACTCCACCGTGGTTTTGATGCCGCTGATACGAAACTCATCGAGCGCCTGAAGCGCTTTAGCGATCGCCTTTTCGCGGGTTTCGGCGTAGACGATCAGCTTGGCAATCAGGGAGTCGTAGTGGCTGGGCACGATATAGCCGCCATAGCAGTGGCTATCGATTCGCACATTGCGTCCGCCTGGGGCGACCCACTGCTTGATTTTGCCCGGTGAGGGGAGAAAGCGCACCGGATCCTCTGCGGTGATGCGGCACTCGATGGCGTGACCCTCAAAGGTGATACTCTTCTGGCTCGGCAGCTTTTCCCCTTCGGCCACGCGGATCATCCACTCGATAATATCCAGACCGCTTATCATCTCCGAAACCGGGTGCTCCACCTGCAAGCGGGTGTTCATCTCCATAAAGTAGAAGTTCTGATCCGCATCGACGAGAAACTCCAGCGTACCGGCGTTTTCGTATTTGAGGGCTTTGACCGCTTTGACGGCGGTTTCGTGCAGCGCCTGACGGGTCTTTTCGCTTAGGAAGTTAGCCGGCGCCTCTTCGATCACCTTCTGGTGGCGCCGCTGTAAAGAGCAGTCGCGCTCGCCCACATGGATAGCGTTGCCGTGCTTATCGCCGAGTACCTGCACCTCGATATGGCGGGGGTTTTTGATGAACTTCTCCATATAGATGGAGCCATCACCAAAGGCGCTCTCAGCCTCGGCCCGGGCGGCTAAAAAGGCGTTTTCGACATAGCTCTCATCTTCGACCCCCCGCATCCCGCGACCGCCACCCCCAGCAGCGGCTTTGAGGATCACCGGATAGCCCACCTCCGCGGCCTTTTTCTTCGCTTCGGCGGCGTCTTTGAGGGTGCCCTCCACGCCGGGGATGGTGGGGATGCCCGCTTTCTCCATCACCGCTTTGGCTTTGGCCTTGTCCGCCATGGTGGTCATCAGCTCGGCACTGGGGCCGATAAAAGCGATATTGTGGTGTTTGCACACCTCGACAAAGTGCTCGTTCTCACTCAAAAAGCCGTAACCGGGAAAGATCGCATCACAGCCGGAGACCTCGGCGGCGGTGATAATGGCGGGGATATTGAGGTAGCTCTCATGGGATTTTGCACCGCCGATGCAGATGGCCATATCGGCCAGTTCGACATAGCTCGCGTCGCGATCGGCGCTGGAGTAGACCACCACCGCCTCTTTACCCATCTCGCGGATGGTGCGAAGTGCCCGCAGTGCAATCTCGCCACGGTTGGCAATCAGGATTCGTTTGAGCTGGGCCATCTAGCCTCGCTTCACGCGAAAGAGGGGGGTATCATACTCCACCACCTGACCATCTTCGATGAGGCACTCTAAGATGGTGCACTCAAACTCCGCTTCCACCTCGTTAAAGATCTTCATCGCCTCGAGGATGCAGATGGGGCTGCCTTTGCCCACCCGATCACCGGGTTTGACAAAAGCGGGCGAGTCGGGGGAGGGGGATTTATAGAAGGTGCCCACCATCGGTGAGGTGATAAACTCCCCCTCCTTCTCTTCGGGCTTCGGCTCTGCAGCCACCGGTGCGGCGGTAGCAGCGACGGGTGCAGCAGCGGGTGCAGTAGCCACGACGGGGGCGCTTCCCCCCCGTTCGATATTCATAGAGAAGCCCTCCTGCTTGATGGAGAGTCGAGAGAGGGTTGACTCATCCACCAGCTTGATTAGCGACTTAATCTCTTCTAAGGTCACAGGCGTTCCTTTTGGGGCTTTTTAGGCGTAAGCCCTTAAAATTTGGGCTATAATACCACATCACGACTAAGGTTTTTTGCTAAATGGGTCTAAAATCAGATCGCTGGATTAAAGAGCGCGCACTCAATGATCGTATGATTGAGCCGTTTGTAGAGGAGTTGGCCGCCGAGGGGCTGGTCAGTTATGGCTTGAGCAGTTACGGCTACGATATTCGAGTCAGCAACGAGTTTAAGATTTTTACCAACATTAATGCCACGGTGGTGGATCCCAAAAACTTCGATCGGGCCAATGTGGTCGATCATGTGGGCGAGAGCTGTATCGTGCCGCCCAACTCCTTCGCGCTGGCGCGGACGGTGGAGTATTTTCGGATGCCGCGCAATGTGCTGGCCATCTGCGTGGGCAAAAGCACCTACGCCCGCTGCGGCATTATCGTCAATGTCACCCCCTTTGAGCCCGGCTTTGAGGGGCATATCACCATCGAGATCTCCAACACCACGCCGCTTCCGGCCAAGATCTATGCTAATGAAGGGATCGCCCAGGTGCTTTTCTTCGAAGGGGATGAGCCCTGCATGACCACCTACTGCGATCGCAAGGGGAAGTATCAGGCCCAGGAGGGGATTACGCTGCCGAGAATACTAAAATCATGAGCTTTTAAGAGCTCATGACACGGCTTGGGAGCAAAAGCCCCCAAGCCTACGCTGCCGCTGTGGCCGCTTCAGCACCCAAAGGGCATCTGCCATCGTCAGACGCTTACTTCGTTTGCGCGTCGCTGGCGACAGCGGGCTCACGCGCCTTTGGAGCTCTTTTGCGATGATTGCTTGTGTGATGCCTTGGGCTCAAGGAGCAGTGCCGCCCATCCGAGGGCGGCGAGCAAGCCCATCCATAAAAAGAGCGCCTCACCGTAGATCCATCCGGCAAAGAGACTGCCGACAAACCCGCCAAGCCCGTAGCCGATGCCGAGATAGAACTGCTGGCCTAAGCGGCGGTTTTGGTAGTGGCGGTAGATGTAGCTGATGGCCACGGTGTGAAAGAGCGCCAGTGAAAAGGCGTGTAGCGACTGGGAGAGGAGGGCGATTGCCACATCGCCGGGAAAGAGCCAGAGCAGCACCCAGCGAAAGGCGGTGAGCCCAAAGCAGATGTGCAGCAGCATCAAAAGCGAGAGGTGCAATACCCGCCGCTGCCACAAAAACATGGCGATCTCGGCAAGGACTCCCACGGTCCAGAGCCAGCTGATGGTGCTTAATGGGATGCCGTGCTCGCTAGCGTAGATGGTAAAGAAGTTATAAAGCCCCCCAAAGCTCATCTGCATAAAGAAGATCGCCAGCCAGAACCCGGCGTGGTGGCGAAAGCCAAAGCGCCCCTGGGTCGGTTCGGGGTACTTGTCGATCCGGCTTGAGAGGCTCAGGCCGATGAGCACCGTAGCGGCGATCGTGCCCACATAGGCGATCATGGCGACACTAAAGCTTAAGGCAATATGGCCCAGCAGTAGCCCCACCAGAATAAAGCCGATCGAACCAAAGAGCCGGCTCTGTCCGTAGCGCGTGCCGATATGCTCCAGAGCCAGCACCTCCACAAAGGGAAGAATCAGGCTCCACGCTGTCCCCAGGAGTGCCAGTGAGAGTAGGGCCAGCAGCATGTGATCGACCGAGAGGATAAAGAGCCCCACGCTAAAAAGCCCCCCCAAAAGGGCCAGCTGAAAGACCTGCCGTGTGAGGGTTAAAAAGCGCAGAAAGAGAAACGGCACCAAAAAGCGCATCACCGGCCCGGCGGAGAAGAGCACCCCGATCTCAAAGGCGCTGTAGCCCCGATCGGCCATTAGCTGGGGTAGGAAGATGATGTAGACCCCGATAGCGGCGAAGTAGAAAAAGTAGAAGCCGCTAATGCGGCTAAAGACGGAAAACGGCGCTATGGCTGAGAAGATCATGCAGCGCTTTTTTATCTTTGCGAAAGAGGGGCAGCAAAAATCCGACAATGGAGATCATCGAGATAAAGTAGCAAACAAAGCGCCAGATCGCCTGAAGCGGCCCCATGAGAACCATCTGGCGAGTATCGAGCACAATGAGGCGCATCGATTTTTTGCCCGGCGTGTAGCCGCGTTTGACCCAAAAGGCGATCACGATCAGCGCATAAAGACCCATCTGAAGAAGTCCGGCGGGCAGCGGGTTCTCCTCTTTAAGGGTGCTGTAGCCAAAGATCAATGCTATGAGGATGGTAATCGGGGTGAGGATCATAAAGGTATCGACCATCTGGGCAATCAGTCGGGCCCAGAATCCGGCGCGCTGGGGTTCTTTATTCATAACCGCGATTATAGCGCCTTAGAATAAAAAAGCCCCAGTCCTCTCCGGCTAACCAGAGAGAACCAGGGCCAAAAAGCGCTCAAAGGCGCGTGAGAACCGCTATTGGGCTCTACTGTAGCAGTCGCAGCACATTCTGCTGGGTGGCGTTGGCCTGGCTGAGCGCATAGCTGCCAGACTGGGCCAGAATGTTCTGACGGCTGAAGTTGGAGGACTCTTCACCGAAGTCCACATCCCGAATGCCAGACTCCGCAGCCTGCACATTCACCTGGGTGACGCTGATGTTGTTCAGGGTCACTTCCAGCTGCTGCTGAACCGAACCGATGTCTGAACGGATCCGGTTGAGCAGGCCGATAGCCGACTCAGCGATATCCATAACAATCATCGCCCCCTCACGGGTGGTCACACCGGCACCGAAGTTCTCATCGGCGTCGTTAAACTGAGACTCGTTGGCAAAGCCGCCGCCCGCCTGGATCTGATCGCGGTCAAAGATCCCGGTGGTCATGCGGAGGTTGTAGTTATCCTCAAACTGGTTGAGGTTGGCGTCAATCCCATCTGCGTTGGTGTCGGTCACGACGATATCGTTAGCCGAGGTGTTGGTCATGGTCAGACGGCCATAGTTGGCGTGATCATCAGCCAGGCCGGTGACCGCATTGTGGGTACCGGTCATCTCGATGCCGCGGCCATCTACGGTGGTCAGGTTAAGGCGACCGGCGGTGTCCACAGAAGCCATCACACCGGTTTCGGTGGTGTACTCATTGATGGCGTTGCGGAGGTTACCGTTACGATCGGCATCTTCAGCCACGATATCACCGATGGCGATGCCGTTGATCTCCAGCGCTTCGATGGTGCCCGCTGCAATCTGTGCGTCACCGGTAGACTGGGTCATCGCCGTGGCGCGGATGCCGCCCAGGGTGTCGGAGTTTTTGTTGATGGTATCAGCCAGTACGCCCAGGCCGGTGCCAGCGCTGGTGGAGATGACCACATTTTCCAGAGCCACATTCTGACCGTTAACGGTAAACTGCAGAGTAGAGGTGCCACTAGCGGTGACATTGCTGGTGGTCTCACGGCGAACAGAGCCGATCTTATCCGAGCTGGTCGCCCCGATCGAGGCACGGATGGTCTCGTTAGAGAAGGCGCCCACCTGGAACTCACGGTTGGTAAAGCCGCCTGAGAGCATCTTCAGACCGTTATAAGAGGTCTGGAATGCAATGTTATCCAGCTGCTCGATGAGACGGATCACATCCCGCTGAATCGCCGCGCGAGACTCGGTGTTCTGGGTATCCTGAGCCGCCTGAGTGGCTTTGGTTTTGATGGTGTCGAGGATCTTAACCTGCTCGTCCATCGCCTTATCGGCAATCTGAACCATTGCGATCGCGTCGTTGGTGTTACGGATCGCCTGACCCAGTGTGTTAGCCTGGCTGCGGAGGCTATCGGCAATCGCTAGACCCGAAGCGTCGTCAGCTGACTTGTTGATACGAAGACCGGATGAGAGTCTCTCAAGGGAGGTGTCCATCTGGCGGCTAACGAACCCAGCGTTAACCTGGGCATTCATCGCACTGACATTCGTGTTGATTACGAAGCTCATGTTTTCTCCTTGTTTGGCTTGTGATGGCTTAGGGGTAATATCGGGCTTTGGAAAAAAAAGTTAAATCCCTTTGTGATAAACTTTTTGCAAAATTACCCAGCAAAGCCCACCACCTCTCCAGGCGGGCGGGTGCGCTCAGATACCTCCACTATTTACAGAAAAAAGGCTCCATGAAAAACCTTATTATCGTCGAATCCCCCTCCAAAGCGCGAACCATTAAAAACTTTCTAGACAGCAGTTACCAGGTGGTCGCCTCCAAAGGCCATATCCGGGATCTGCCCAAACGGCGCATGGGCGTGACCTATAAAGAGGGGCGCTTTGAGGCGGACTATGAGGTGAGCAAAGACCACGCGGCGCTGGTCAAAGAGATCAAGACGATGGCCAAAAAGGCCCAGAAGGTCTACATCGCCACGGATGAGGATCGTGAGGGGGAGGCGATCGGTTATCATATCGCCGTTTTGCTGGGAGATAAGCTGGAAAACTTCCCCCGCATCGTCTTTCACGAGGTGACCAAGCGGGCGATCACCGAGGCGCTGGCGCATCCGCGCACGATCGATATGGACCGCGTTAATGCACAGCAGGCGCGCCGTCTGCTCGATCGTCTGGTGGGCTACAACCTCTCGCCGCTTCTGGCCACCAAGATCCAAAAGGGGCTCAGTGCCGGGCGGGTGCAATCCTCGGCACTGAAGATTGTGGTCGATCGCGAGCGGGAGATTCTGGCCTTTAAACCCGAAGAGTATTGGCGCGTGGTGGGAAGCTTCGATCCCGCTTTGGAGGCGGAACTTTATAGCTATGAGGGTGAAAAGCTCGATAAGCTCTCCATCAAAAACGGCGCGCAGGCTGAAGCGATCGAAGCGGGCCTGAAAGCGGCGGCTTACCAGATCGCCTCCATCGAGACCAAAGAGCGCAAAGTCTCCCCGCAGCCGCCCTTTATGACCTCCAGTCTGCAGCAGACCGCCTCAGGCCGTCTGGGCTTCAGCCCTAAAAAGACTATGATGCTGGCGCAGAAGCTCTACGAGGGGGTACCCACCGACAAGGGTGAGAGCGGTGTGATCACCTATATGCGAACCGATAGTCTGCACATCACCCCGGAGGCGAACAAGGCGGCTCGAGAGAAGATCGAGAGCGATCACGGCGCGGCGTTTCTCTCTAAGGGTGTTCGCACCTTTAAGAGCAAAAGCAAAGGCGCCCAGGAGGCCCACGAAGCGATCCGCCCGACCGATCTGAGCTTTACGCCCAAGATAGCCGCCGGTTATCTGGGGCGCGATGAGCTGCGGCTTTATACCTTAATATACAACCGCTTTCTAGCCAGCCAGATGGCTGAAGCGCGCTTTGAGACCCAGAACATCTTTATCGAAGGGGGCAAGGGGGTCTTCAAGGCCAGCGGTCGCCGACTGGTGTTTGAGGGGTTTTACCGGGTGATGGCCGAGGATGAGGATAAGGATAAGCTTCTGCCCCCTTTAGAGCAGGGCAGCGCGATCGCCCTTAAGGAGCTGGCGGTCACGCAGCACTTTACCGAGCCGCCAAGTCGCTACAGTGAGGCGGGGCTGGTCAAGGTGCTCGAGCAGCAGGGCATCGGTCGCCCCTCCACCTACGCGCCGACCATCTCGATTCTGGAGTCGCGGGGGTATATCGCGGTGGAGAAGAAGCAGGTGGTGCCCCAGAAGGTGGCCTTTACGGTGGTGGAGATGCTTGAGAAGCACTTTCCCGAAGTGGTCGATAGCCGCTTTACCGCCCGCATGGAGGAGGATCTCGATGAGGTGGCCGAGAGCAAGAAGGATTGGCAGAAGCTCTTAGCGGAGTTTTATGAGCCCTTTATCGCCCGCATCAGCGAGGGCAAAGAGCAGATCAAAAGCCGCAAAAAGGCCGATCCGATCGGTGAAGCGTGCCCCGAGTGCGGCAAAGAGCTGCTGCTGCGCAGTGGGCGGTTTGGGGACTTTATCTCCTGCAGCGGCTTTCCCAAGTGCAAATACACCCGCAATCTCACCGAAAATGCGAAGGCGGAGCCTGAAAAGAGCGATGAGGTGTGTGAGAAGTGTGGAGCAGCCATGGTGGTGCGCGAGGGCAGACGGGGCCGCTTTTTAGCCTGCAGCGCCTACCCTAAATGCAAAAACACCAAGCCTTTGGAGCCCGAGGAGCGTATCGAGGTGCCGTGTCCGAAGTGTGGCGGCGAGATTCGCAAACGCATCTCCAAACGCGGCCCTTTTTATGGCTGCACCAACTACCCCAAGTGTGACTTTATCTCCAAATTCGCCCCCACCGCCACCCAGTGCCCCCAGTGTGGCTGGCCGATGGCGCACCGCACCTTGCGGGGTAAAGAGGTGTTTGAGTGTGTGAAGGGTGAGTGTAAGCATAAAGAGGATGCTTAGGCGCACCCTCTTCTATTCGACGATGATTACTTTGTCCCCTTCGCGCATCAGGCGGTAGAGGTATTTGGCATCTTCGTTGCGCACCCGCACACAGCCGTGGCTGGAGCGCTGGCCGATGGAGGCGGGGTTGCTCGTGCCGTGGATGGCGTAGCTTTTGCCGATATTGAGCGCGTATTTGCCCAGGCTGCCACGAAAGCAGCGAATCCCCTCTGCCACATACTCCCGGTAGCGCGCCTCTTTTTCCATGTGCGCGGGGATACACCACTCGATCCCGTCAGGGTGGTAGACTTTAAACTCCACCCGGTACTCTCCAGGCTCGGTGTAGTAGCAGAGCCCACCCTCTTCAGCGGGGAAGCAGTCATCGATCCCCAGCCCCACGCGGGTGGAGAAGATCACCACCTGCTCGCGCCCCTCTTTTTCGACCACATTGAGGGTGAAGTGGGCCTTGTCGATAATGATGTGGCGCTCAACACCCGCCGATCGGGGGATGAGCGGGGCGGGGGAGATATCCCGCGCGGTGCTTTGATGGACCCACCAGTTGGGCTCTGCAGCCGCCCACTGGCCCTGGGGAAAGTGACCGGAGATGAGCAGCCAGTTGCCCGATCGGGCCCGGGTGGTAAAGCACGTGCCCTCATCCCACACCTGCACCACCTCACCGCCGGGGGCAGAACGGATGTTGGCTCCGGTGTTGAGCTGCCAGGTGCTCGCCGATGTGCGTTCTACCTCAAAGGCCCAGAGGGCTGTCAGGGCGATTAGAAGCCAGAGGGTTAGCGCTTTTGGCACCATGCGCGCACCTCCCGATCGAGCTCAAAGATCGTCTCCAGGCTCTCTGGTGGCGTGGTGAAGCGTTCTGTTGCGGCCAGTACGCATCGGGCGATCTGGCCAAAGGGGATCGCGCCTTGGGAGAACTGCTCGATCGCCGCTTCGTTGGCCGCATTGACCACTGCACCGAGTGCCGGGTTTTGCAAAAGAGGCTCTTTGAGCGCCCAGAGCGGGTAGCGATCGGTGCAGATGGGCTCAAACTTCAGCGGCGCAAGAGCGGTCAGATCACAAGGGGGCGCAATGGGTGCCTCGATTCGCTCTAGCAGGGTGTAGGCGATGGGCAGGCGCATATCGGCCCGGGCCAGCTGGGCGGTGGTGCTGCCATCTTTAAAGGCAATAAGCGCATGGACGATGGAGCTGCGCTCAATCACGCCGTCGATGAGAACCGGCCCGCTAAAGCGCTCCTTAAAGAGCCAGTAGGCCTCCAGCACCTCAAAGAGCTTATTGGCCATGGTGGCGCTATCGATGGTGATCTTTTGGCCCATCGACCAGTTGGGGTGCTCCAGTACCGCTTCGAGGGTGGCCTGCTCGATCGCAGCGGGGGCACAATCGCGCAGTGCGCCCCCGCTGGCTGTCAGGGTCATCTGATCGATGGGGCGCTGGGCAAGCAGATACCAGAGCCCGAAGTGTTCGCTATCGACCGGCAAAATGGCACTACAGTCCACAAAAGCCCCCGCAGCCACAAGCGACTCCTTATTGGCCAGCGCCACCCGCTTGCCACACGCGATCGCGGTGAGGGTGGGCTTCAGACCCGCAAACCCGACCAGGGCGTTGAGCACAAGCGGGCTGCTGCTCGCTTCGATCGCCTCTAAAATCGCCTCGGGGCCGTACTGTGTGTGGGGGTGATCGACGCGCTTAGCCGCTTCGCGGGTGGCCACCACGACGCGCTTGGGGCGAAACTCGGCGATCTGGCGGTTTAAAAGCGCGGTATTGCGCCCGGCCACCAGTGTCTCGACGGGCAGATGGAAACGGCGGGCGATATCCAGCGCCGCTGTGCCGATAGAGCCGGTGGAGCCGAGCAGAACCACTTAGCGATCTTGGATCTGATCGACCAGTTGGGCCGCCTGCTCTTTAGCGCTCATCGCATCCTCGGCACTGACCAGCACCACCGCCATGCGGCGGCCCGGATGGCTGACGGGCTTACCAAAGAGCCGCACGAAGTGGTTGGGCCCAAAGAGGGGTTCGGGCACCTGGATAACCGGATTGGCGCTGTGGTTTTGGGCTTTGTAGGCGGCGCTGGCGCCGGGGGAGGTGAGGGTGAAATCCAGCGGCAGGCCCAGCACGGCGCGCACATGGAGGGCAAACTCGCTCTGGTTTTGGGTGATGAGTGTGACCATGCCGGTATCGTGCGGGCGGGGGGAGACCTCGCTAAAGTAGACCTCTTCGCCCTTGATAAAGAGCTCCACCCCGAAAAGCCCGCGACCGCCCAGTCCGTCGGTGACCGCTTTGGCCATCGCCTCGGCTTTGGCTTTGACCGTTTCGCTCATCGCCATCGGCTGCCAGGAGAAGATGTAGTCACCCCCCTCCTGAATATGGCCGATCGGCTCACAGAAGACCGTCTGCTTTTCGTTGCGAACCGTCAGAAGGGTGATCTCATAATCGAAGCGGACAAACGCCTCAACAATCAGCTCGCTCGCATCGCCACGGGCATCCTCTTGCGCGTGCTTCCAGCTCTCCTTAAGATCCTCAGGCGAGTGGGCGACACTCTGGCCGTGGCCGGAGCTGCTCATCACCGGCTTGATGACACAGGGAAAGCCGATCGCCTCTGCTGCCGCACTCAGCTCTTCGTAGCTTGTGACAAAGCGGTAGGCGCTGGTTTTGAGCCCGAGCTCTTCGGCGGCAAACTGGCGGATCCCTTTGCGGTTCATGGTCAGCTGCACCGCCCGGGCGTTGGGGATGACGGTGAAACCCTCTTTTTCGGCCTCAATCAGCGCATCGATATTGATCGCTTCGATTTCGGGCAGGATGTAGGCTGGCTTTTCGC
The DNA here is from genome assembly GCA_003561815.1 of Campylobacterota bacterium. Lineage (GTDB taxonomy): Bacteria > Campylobacterota > Campylobacteria > Campylobacterales > SZUA-545 > CSSED11-302. The sequence continues at coordinate 19,997 of PWVP01000265.1, forward strand.
GGCGGATCACCTCCAGAATCTGCGCCTTATCCTTCATGTCGATGGTGTAGGCGCGGTGAGAGACCGGGTGGGCCGGCGCATCGGCGTAGCGATCGACAGCGATCACCTCCAGCCCCAGTCGCTGGGCCTCCAGAGCCACCTCTTTACCCAGTTCGCCGCTTCCTAGCAGCAGGATCTTTAGACTGTTCTCTTTAAGTGGAGCGGTAAAGTTCACGGCAAAACCTTTTGGGGGCCATCAAAACCCTATTATTTCGCGGCGATTTTACCAGAAAGGTGCCAAAGTTTAGAAGAAAACGAGAGAGGACCCCGCCCGCAAAGGGGCGAGGCTAGCAGTGTTAGGCGGCTGCTTTAGCTGCCTGAAGGGCGGCGTCGTACTCGGGCTCTGCGGTGATCTCGGGCACGATCTCTTTATAGGTGATCTTGCCGGACTTGTCCACCACGAAGATGGCGCGGGCGAGTACGCCAGCGAGCGGGCCATCGGCCAGCAGCACACCAAACGCTTCACCAAACGCTTTGTTGCGGAAATCAGAAGCGGTGGTGACATTCTCAATCCCCTCGGTAGAGCAGAAGCGCTTAGAGGCGAAGGGCAGGTCCATCGATACAACGACCGTCTCAACACCCTCTAAAGCGGCGGCCTTGGTGTTGAAGTTGCGGGTCTCGGTGGCGCACACGGGGGTGTCCAGAGAGGGAACCACCACGATCAGCTGCGCCTGATCTTTTGCGCCCCCTACAGTGTGCTCACCCAGATCGCTTTTAACTACAGTGACCGCCGGGGCGGCATCGCCCACATTTAATGCGTTTCCTGTTAGATTTACAACATTGCCTTTGAGCTTTGTCTGCTGTGCCATGTTTGGCTCCTTTTGCAAATTTTGTGAACAGCGTGATAAGTCTAGATAAAAAACTCTTACAAGGGGCTTGATGATCCGCCGTATCTCTCTACTCTGTGTTACGCTGCTACTCATCGGCTGTATGCCGCCGAAGTCGAGCATGAGCGAGTATGCCATGGCCACTGTCAGCTATGTGGAGGTTCAGGATGAGACCCGCTGGCACCATCGCCTCCGTGGCCGTGAGCGCTACACCCAGTCACTGGAGCTCTTCCTCGATGATGGCCGCCTCTTTACGGTGAGCGGCTATGAGGCCGATCGCGCCTTTAGATTGGGCGATCGGGTCCGTATCGAGTTTGTCCACACCCGGGTGATTGAGGTGCGCTATGCAGGGGGGTTGATCGATGATGGCGGACGGTTTTAGATGCTAACGGATCAGCATGGACGGCGGGTAAACTATCTGCGCCTGTCGGTGACCGAGCGGTGCAACCTTCGCTGCCTGTACTGTATGCCCGATAAGCCGTTAAGCTGGGTGCCTAAAGAGAACATCCTCTCGTATGAGGATCTTTTTCTCTTTGTCCGCGCGGCGATCGATGAGGGGATCGATAAGATCCGCATCACCGGTGGCGAGCCGACGCTTCGTGTCGGGCTGGACGGGTTTTTAAAGCAGATCACCGACTACGCGCCGGATATCGATCTGGCGCTGACCACCAACGGCCTTTTTATGGGTGAGCAGGCCCAAAGGCTGGCCGATGCGGGGCTTAAGCGGGTGAACATCTCGCTTGATTCGCTCCAGCGGGCGGTGGCCGGACGGATCGCCAATCGCGATGTACTGGGGGCGGTTTTAGAGGGGATCGAGGCGAGCCAGGCGGCGGGGCTGAAGGTGAAGCTCAACATGGTCCCGATGCGGGGCATCAACGATGGTGAGATGATCGCCATCTTAGAGTGGGCGATGGCGCGCGACATTTCGCTTCGCTATATCGAGTATATGGAGAATAGCCACGCCAATAAGCACCTCAAAGGGGTGCGCAGTGCGGAGATTTTAGAGGCGGTGGGTGCGCGCTACCGCTTTGAGCCGGTGGCGTCGGCTGATCGCTCCAGTGCTGCGACGCTCTATCAGCTTGAAAACGGCTACCGCTTTGGGGTGATTGAGCCCCATCTGGAGAAGTTTTGCGAAAACTGCAACCGTATCCGCCTGACGGCGGAGGGGTTTTTAATCCCGTGCCTCTACTTCGACGAGGCGATGAGTATTCGCGAGAAGGTGCGCGCCGGGGATGTGGCCGGTGCGGTGGCGGTTTTGCGCACAGTGCTGGCCAACAAGCCGGAGAAAAACCGCTGGAGCAGTGACAATCAGGGCTCTGAGCGCGCTTTTTATCAGACAGGAGGATAGGGTTGAACGGACGAACGAAACTGGCGGTCCTGATTGATGCGGACAATATCAGTGCGGCCACCTGTGAGGCGCTGATTCGTGAGATTGCCAACTACGGCGTAGCCAGCGTCAAGCGCGCCTATGGCGACTGGACGACACCGCAGCTGGCCCCCTGGAAAGGGGTGCTGCATGAGTATGCTATCAGCCCGATGCAGCAGTTTAGCTACACCCGGGGCAAAAACTCCACCGACTCATCGATGATTATCGATGCGATGGATCTGCTCTACACGGGTCGCTTTGATGGCTTCTGTCTGGTGACGAGCGACTCGGACTTTACCAAGCTGGCGATGCGGATTCGTGAATCGGGGCTTTTGGTCTATGGTTTCGGGGAGCAGAAAACCCCCGACTCTTTGCAAGCCGCGTGCGATAAGTTTGTCTTCCTGGAGGCGCTGGAGTCCACCAGCGAGAGCGGCTCAGGCGGCGAGGAGAGCAGCGCGAAAGCCAGAGGCCGTGCGCGCAAGAGCCGCCAGGAGCTCAATCAGGACACCAAGCTCGTCAACCTGCTGCGCGGTGCGGTGGAGGCGGTCTCCGATGAGAATGGCTGGGCGCACATCTCCGAGGTGGGCTCACACATCGCGAATCAAAGCTCCTTTGATTCCCGCAACTACGGCTATCGCAAGCTGAGCAAGCTGATCGAGGTGACCGAGCTGTTTGATATGCAAAAACTCAACTACCGCGAAGATGGCTCTTATGATCTCTTTATCCGGGATAAGCGTCAGCGTTAAAGCGGCACCTCGATCGCGACTAGATCGCACCCCTCGGTCACCTCCAGTGCGATCGCTTCGATGCCGGTGATGGCGGCGCTATCGCCCGGCTTGAGCCAGAACTGTTCGTGTTTGGCTGAGCCGTGGATAACGAAGAGATAGAGACCGTGATCGGGATTGTCCAGCCGGTGGGTGTAGGTAGCATGACGGGTGAATTGACCGCGCAGAACGCGCCCGTCCTGCTGCATCACCAGCGCGTGCTCCTGATCGGCTCCGCCTACCAGTGGCGCGAGGCGATCGGTGAGGTAGCCTTTGGGGTAGTTGCTAAACTGATAGGCGGGTTTGAGCCCTTTGGCGCGGGGTTTGATCCAGATTTGAAGCGAGTGGAGGGTGCACTCAAGCGGGTTGCGCTCACTGTGCTCCACCCCGCTTCCGGTGGTCATGTGCTGCACCTGTCCGGCGGGGATGAGCTCTCTGTGTCCGAGGGTGTCGCCGTGCTCGA
>PWVP01000120.1 GCA_003561815.1 Campylobacterota bacterium
AGACCGGCAATTCGCCCACCTGCATCGTCTGGGGATCAAAGGGGGGCAAACCCCGCTCATCCAGCTTCAGACCCAGATTTTCCAGCCCCAGTCCCTCGACATTTGGCACCCGCCCCGTGGCGAGCAAAATCCCCTCCACCATCAGCTCGCCGCCATCGTGGAGGATTTTTCGACCCCCCTGCTCCACTCTAAGCGCTTGAGAGACGATCATCGAAAGCTCTTTGCCGATCTGCTCTCTAGCCGCCGTATTGACCGTCTCATCATCCAGACCCGCCAGGCGCTCCGATCGGCCCAGCAGCGTCACTTTCACCCCCAAACGATTCAGCGCTTGAGCCAACTCCAGACCAATCACCCCACTGCCAATCACCGCTAGAGAATCCGGTAGATCGCTCTGCTCAAAGATCGTATCGCTGGTATAGACCGGCACCTGCAACCCCTCGAACATCGGATCGACTACCGGACGCGAACCGGTGGCGATGACGAGACTTTTAAAGCGGATCGTTTCATCGCCCACCTGAAGCAAATCAGGCGAGAGGATCCGCGCATGGGCCTTGAGGTAGTTTTCGCCGATGGGATCGACAGTGCTTTTCATCAGTCCGCCCACAAAGCGATCGCGAAGAGCCCGCACCCGCTCAAAAACCGCCGGGCGATCGATACGCAGCTGATCGCCGCCTAAAATGCCATTGCTCTGCATGTGGTTTCGGTGGTGAAACTGTTTGGCGATCTCGATAAGCGCTTTGGAGGGCATACACCCCACCCGGGCACAGGTGGTGCCGCCCGCGCCCGCTTCGATCAGCACCACGCTTTCGGATTTACGCCGCGCTTCGGCATAGGCGGTCAGCCCCGCCGTACCGGCACCGATAATAGCCACATCCACTTCACGCATCATCATCCTTTAGGTCACTAAATAGTAAGCGATCGGGACAATCGCAAACGAGAGAATCATCCCAAAGCCCAATGCTGCCACAGCGAGGTTTTCATCGAGCTTTTTCTGGATCGCCAGCACGCAGGCGAGCACCATCGGCGGCATCGCCGCTTCGAGGATACTCACCTGCGCGGCCAGATCCCAGCCACCCCAGAAAAGGGCCAGCACCGCCACGCCGATGGGCAGCGCCACCATCTTGATCCCCAGCACGATCGACAGATTGCGCCCGTTTCCGTGCAGACTCGCTAGAGTAAACTTCATCCCCACCGCGAGCAAAATCACCGGCAAAAGCGCCGCGCCGATGAGATCGAGTGTATCGATGAGTGGCTGAGGAAGCGGCGTACCATTGAGCAGCAAACCCGCCACCAGCGCCCCAAAGGGCGGAAACGCCACAATCCGCCACAGCACCTGCCGGGCATTGACCGAAGCGCCACTTCCCCAGGCAGCCACGATGGTGCCATAGATCACCAGCATCGGCATGGTGGCGATCTGATCGAAAATCACCGCGTGGGCCAGCCCCGCTTCCCCCCAGTAGGCATTGATAAACGGAAAGCCTAAAAATGAGGTGTTACCCAAAGCACCCAGCAGCATAAAGGTTGCTGTCGTCCCCCGCGAAGTGCGAAACAGCTGCCCGGCCAAGAACCCCAGCAGGCCGCCCAGCGCCACCGAAAAGAGTGCGAGCACACTCACCCGCACCACCTCGGCCCCCAGCTCCAGCGCCCAAACGGTCTTAAACACAAAAGCCGGAAAGATCACAAAAATCACCGCCTCCACCAGCGGCACAGACAAATCACCCTTAAACCGGCGAAAAATCGCCCCGGCGGCAAACAGCAAGGCAACGGGAATCAGGGGGGTTAACATCGTGACTCTTTAATAATATCTAGAAGATTTCGACGCAAGCTTTTTCGTCTTGGGTCTCCGCCTCAGCCAATCGGATAGCATTGGTCAGCAGCCGATCGAGAAAATTAGCCTGCAGGCTAGAGACGATCTTTTGAGGAAGGTTCTTATCAAGCAGTAGCTTCAAGCCGCCTCCGACGAAACCGCCCGATGTTCCCGATCGGCTGCATAGGCCAGTGCCGCCAGAATATCCTGCCGCTCAAGCTCGGGAAAATCCTCCACAATCTCCTCAACACTCATCCCGGCGGCCAGATAACCCAGCACATCATAAACCGTAATACGCAGACCGCGAATACAGGGTTTTCCACCGCGCTTGCCCGGCTCCATCGTAATGCGATCAGTATAATTATCCATCCTAGGCTCCCGTTTTTGTTGGCTTGATCATACCAGAGCTATGCCGTAATCGCCACAAAAAGCTTGCGTGTGCGTGGGCCGTCGAACTCGCAGAAGTAGATCCCCTGCCATGTGCCCAGCCAGAGCTTGCCGCCTCGCACGATCACCTGTAGGCTCGGGCCGAAGAGGCTGGTTTTGATATGGCTGTCGCTGTTGCCCTCAGCGTGGCGAAAGCGCGGATCATCGGGCACGAGCCGATCCATAAAGCCGGTCATATCCCGCGCCACGTCCAGATCGGCGTTTTCGTTGATGGTCAGCGCAGCGGTGGTGTGGGGCACAAAAAGCGTCACCACACCACTCTCGACGCCTGCTTGCGCCACCAGCTCCTGAACCCGATCGGTGATGGCGATCATCTGCGATCGTGCGCCGGTCTGTAGGGTTATCTCATCGGTTTGGGTCAATATCCAGCACCTCCAAAAGCGCCTTTTCGATCTGTCGTAGCTCATCCGTGCCCACCTCATTTTTGCGTTGCGGATTCAGATTGGCCAGCCAGATCGCGCCTTTTTTAAAGGCCGTCACTCAAGGTTCCCTCTAGGGATCGGTACTCGCGGGCATCCGCTTTGGCCACTTTTTCAACGGCAGCCTTAAGGTTTTTGGGCGCTTTCTCCGGAGCACGATCGAGCAGTTCCACGCGACTTCTGGGCACCTGCTTTAAAAACCACAACACATGCTCCAGCGCCGCTCGATCCTCCAGCTCAACAACCAGCGTTTGCATCGTCAACCTTTTGAAGTTTTGCAATCATTGTACCACAGCGCCTAGAGTGCGTCTAAAATATCAGCTTTCAGATCCTCCACATCCTCGATCCCCACCGAAAGGCGCAGCATCGTGGGGCGCACATCAAAAGCCAAGCGCTCTTCGGGGCTGTTTTCGGCGTAGATGGTGTGAAAGGGGGCGATGATGAGGCTTTTGTTGTCGTTGATATTGGTCGATCGGCGAATGAGTTTGAGGCGGTTCATAAAGGCGTAAGCCGCCTCTTTACTGGCCAGATCAAAGGTTAAAATCGCGCCGGGATGGCGAAACTGCTTCTGGCCGATGGCGTAAAACGGTGAGCTTTTCAGCCCCGGATAGTGTACCGCCTTCACCGGCTCCAAACCCCCCAGCCACTCGGCCAGCGCCAAAGCATTCTGGCAGCTTTTTTCGATCCGCAGCGCCATGGTCTCCAGACCCAGACTCTGCAGATAGGCGTTGTGCGGGCTAAGGGCCGGGCCGATATTACGGTAGATCTCTTTTTTGAGCTTGGTGATCAGCGCGTTGGGGCCGACCTTTTCGAAGTGGGGTCTAAGCATATCCAGCCGCCCCCAGTCAAACAGGCCGTGATCAAGAATCAGTCCACCGATGCTCGTGCCGCCGCCGGAGATGTATTTGGTGGCCGAAATCACCTCCACGGCCACCCCGTGCGCTTTGGCGTCGAAGAGATAGATCGGGGTCATGGTGGTGTCCGCCATCAGCACCGCCCCTTTTTCGCGGGCAAGTGCGCTCAAAGCCGCCACATCCACCACCTGCAGCTGCGGATTACTGATGGTCTCGAAGAAAATCACGCGGGTGTTTTCGTCACACGCCGCGCCCACCGCTTGCGCATCAAGCAGATCGACAAAACGCACTTCGATACCCAGGTTTTTTGCGGTTTTTTGAAAAAACGAAAGCGTATGGCCAAAAAGCCGATCGGTCGTGACGATATTTTCGCCGCTTCGTACCAGCGCGAAGATCGCCATCGTGATTGCCGCCATCCCGCTCGCGGTCGCCACCACGCCGTGTGCGCCGCTGAGCAGCTTGACCTTCTGCTCATACTCCTCCACAGTCGGGTTGGAAGCACGGGTGTAGGTATGCCCCGGTGTGCGGCCCTGAAAATTCGCCTCGATCGCCTCGGCACTCTCAAACTCAAAGGCGGCATTGTCATACACCGCCATCCGCAGGGCGCCGAAGGGATCGGCTTTGGGTCTGGGCGCATGGAGCGCCTTAGTCGTGAAGCCTCGCATTAGTCAAATAGCCCCATGCTGAGATAGCGCTCGCCGGTATCGCAGAGGATCGTGACGATCCGTTTGCCTCTGTTCTCAGGCCGGGCGGCGATTTGGCAGGCGGCGTGCACATTGGCTCCGGCGGAGATGCCCACCAGTAGCCCCTCCTCTTTGGCCAGCCGTTTGGCCATGGTGATCGCCTCTTCGTTGCTCACCTGAATCACTTCGCCATAGAGATCGGTATTGAGCACCGCCGGGATAAATCCGGCTCCGATACCCTGGATTTTATGTGGACCGGGTTTGCCGCCGCTGAGCACCGCTGAGTCGGTCGGCTCGACGGCGATCACCTGTAGATTGGGGTTTTTGGCTTTGAGCACCTCGCCGATACCGGTTAGACTACCACCCGTACCCACAGCGGCCACAAAGATATCCACCTGTCCATCACAATCGCGCCAGATCTCTTCGGCGGTGGTTTTTCGGTGGATTTCAGGATTGGCCGGGTTTTGAAACTGCTGCAGCAGCACCGCATCGGGGTTCTCATCGGCGATCGCCATCGCCCGATCGACCGCCCCTTTCATCCCCAGTTCCGGCGCGGTCAGTTCCAGCTGTGCGCCCAGCGCTTTAAGCACCCTTTGGCGCTCCAGACTCATGGAGCTGGGCATGGTAAGGATCAGATCGATGCCCAAACTCGCACAGACGCTCGCCAGCGCGATGCCGGTATTACCGCTGGTGGGCTCGACGATGAGGCTTTTGCCCGGCGTGACTTTGCCCTCGGCGATCGCGGTATGGATCATATTAAACCCGATGCGATCTTTAACCGAGTGGGTCGGATTCATAAACTCACATTTACCCAAAATCTCCACACCTGAAGGGATAACGCGGTTTAGACGCACGAGCGGTGTGTTGCCGATCAGCTCGGTCACATTGTTTGCAATCTTCATCAACGCCCTTTTTTATATGTGATACATCGCCGCAGAGTCCATCTGCTTGCTTCTCTCCACCAGCTCCTCTAAAGGAATAGCAAAGATCGCCTCGATCTGGCGGCTGGTATCCGCCCAGAAGTGATTGAGCGTCCGGCTAGCCGTCGCGTAGCGGTCATAACAGACCAGATCGCCCTCCAGAGCGCTAAGAATCTGAAAAACCGTCAGCTCTTTGGGATCTGATGAGAGTTTGTAGCCCCCTTTGGCCCCCCGGATGCTCTCTACAAACCCCGCCTTTTTTAGCTGCACAAGCAGCTGTTCGAGGTAGTTTTGGGGGATATCGCCGTTTTTAGCGATATCTTTGATCTGAACCAGCCGATCGCGGTTTTGGCCCAGATAGAGCATCGCCGCCAGCCCGTAGGCTCCTTTTGAAGAGACGCATACCATTGTAAACGGATTCCTTTACTGGACTTTATACTCTAGCCAATAGCTTGACTTTACAACCGCGCCCAGTATAGAGGAGCCGAGCTTACATATACCCTAGCTCACCACTTGACAATCGACGACACCGTTACTATACTAAACTATAGTTTATTTGTCAAGATAGTTAGGATTAAGAGTAGCTGGAGTACACTAACGCAGCGAAACCAAGGAGTACCCCGATGCGCGAACTGCTCGATGAGGAGCTTGAACGCTACAGCCGACATGTGATTTTAGAGGATTTTGGCGCCGATGCGCAGGGGCGGCTCCTCGAGTCGAGCGTGCTGATCGTGGGTGCGGGCGGTCTGGGCAGCCCGGTGGCACTCTATCTGGCCGCCGCCGGTGTGGGCACGATCGGTATCGTCGATGATGACGCGGTGGATCTAAGCAACCTGCAGCGCCAGATTATCCACACCACCGCCGATGTCGGCACCCCTAAAGCACTCAGCGCCGAAGCCAAAATGCGAGCCATCAACCCCACCCTCACCCTCCATGCCCACCAGATGCGCGTCAATGCGGGCAATATCGCCGATCTGATCGCTCCGTACGATCTGGTGATCGACGGCGCGGATAACTTCACGACCAAATTTCTCATCAACGATGCGTGCGTGCTGGCGAAAAAACCGTTTGTCCACGGCGGGATTTTGCGCTTCACCGGTCAGGCGATCAGCGTGCGGCCACACAGTAGTGCCTGCTACGCCTGCCTGTATGATGCACCGCCACCGCCTGAGAGTGTGCCCACCTGCTCAAGCGCCGGGGTGCTCGGAGCCATCGCCGGAATGCTCGGCACTATTCAGGCGGCTGAGGCGATCAAGATTCTCACCGGCGTGGGCGAGCCGCTTTTTAACCGGATGCTGAGTTTCGATGCCAAAACGATGCGTTTTCGCGAGATCCGATTCCAAAAAAACCCCGACTGCCGTGCCTGCGGCCAAAAGGGCATCACCGCGCTCACCGACTACGCCGAAGCGAGCTGTGATCTATAAGGAGAGAGATATGAGCAAAAAGAGGGTTCTGATCGCCCTAAGCGGCGGGGTGGATTCGAGCATGAGCGCCAAGCTGCTGCTCGAAGCGGGTTACGAGCTTGTCGGCGTCTATATGAAACTGCACGGCAACGAAGCAAGCCACGCTGAGAATATCCGAAAGATCGACAAGCTCACGCAGCACTTTGGCTTTAGCTACCATGTGCTTGAACGCCAAGGGATGTTTGAAGAGAGTGTCTACCAGCCCTTCGTGGACACCTACGAAAGCGGCGAAACCCCCAACCCCTGCACCGTCTGCAACCGGATCATGAAATTCGGCGCGCTGCTGGATTATGCCGATGAGATGGGGTGCGACTTTCTGGCCACGGGCCACTACATCCGCACCGATGGCAAGTTTTTCTACCAGGCTGAAGATGACTCTAAAGACCAGAGCTATTTTCTCTTTAATGTCCGGCCCGAAGCATTAAAACGGCTGATTTTCCCGCTAGGCGATCGCCAAAAGAGCGATGTCAAAGCGATGGCCGCACAGATCCCGCTACTAACTGAGCTGGCCACCCAAAAAGAGAGCAGCGAGATCTG
>PWVP01000053.1 GCA_003561815.1 Campylobacterota bacterium
GCACCGAGTCTGGCGGGGCTGAAACGCACCGTGGGCGAAGGGGCGGCGAGCAATCCTTTCGATGATATTTTTGATGCCGAGTTTCTGCTGGTGATCGGCTCTAACACCACCGAAGCCCACCCGATCGTCGCACAGCGCGTACTGGAAGCCGCCCGTGGCGGCACGCCGCTGGCCACGATGGATGTGCGCCGCATCACCCTCTCTAAAGCGGCCGAGCAGGAGCTGATCATCCCCTATGAGGCCAATCTGCTCGTGCTGAACATGATGGCGCGGGTGATTATCGAGGAGGATCTGGTCAACCATGACTTTATCGCCACGCGCACCGAAGGGTACGAGGCGTATAAAGCGGCCCTACTGGCCGATCGGCACACCGATCCCGCCTTTTTCAAAACCGTGCCCGGTTACGAGACGCTGGCCGATCAGATCCCCGAGGTGGCGCGACGTTATGCCAAAAGCCGCAGCCTGATCCTCTGGGGGTTAGGCGTGAGTGAGCATATCGACGGCAGTGATGCGGTCAGCGCTATCGCCCATTTGGCGCTCATCACCGGCAATGTGGGCGGACGGGGCAAAGGCCTGATGCCGCTACGCGGGCAGAACAATGTCCAGGGCGCCTGCGATATGGGGTGTCTGCCCTACTATCTGCCCGGCTACGGCGCACCTGCTAAAGAGGGGCTGATGACCCCGCAGATGATGGATGCGATGCTTGGCGGCGAGATGAAGGCGCTGTTTAATATGGGTGAAGATTTAGCCCATGTTCATGCGAACCTGAACAAAGTCCACGCCGCACTCGATCGGCTCGAACTGCTCTGTGTGAATGAGCTGTTTCCCACCGAGATCGCTAAAAAAGCGGATGTGATCTTCGGGGTGAAAAGCGCTTATGAAAAAGAGGGGATCTATATCAACGCCGAGCGGCGGATGCATTTGAGTAGTCCGATGGTCAGCTGCGCACTGCCCGATGATTGGGAGGTGTTTGCGGCGATTGCGGCGCAGATGGGAAAACCCCAGCCTTTTAAAAGCCACCGGGATCTGTGGCAGGCGGTGCGAAAGGCGGCACCGGGTCACTTTAGCGGGGCGAGTTATGAGCGGCTGGAGGCAGCCGGTCAGGAGGGGGTGCAGTGGCCGGTGGATGAGAGTGGCGGCACGGTGCGGCTGCATGAGGAGAGTTTTCGCACCCCCAATGGGCTAGGGCAGTTTATCTGGCGGCCCTGGCAGCCCCGCGGTCATGTGGCCGATCGGCAGTCCGGCACACAGGCGGGCTTCTGGCTCACCACCGGTCGGATCTTAGAGCACTACAACAACGCCGCACAGACCAAAGAGTCCATCAAGCTCGATCGCCGCTACGATTCGGACGAGATTTTGATTAGCCCCGAGGATGCGGCGCGGTTTGATATCACGCAGCTGCACCGGATGATCAGCACCTACGGTCAGAGCCGCGCTTTGAAGCTGCGTGTGCATAAAGGGATTCGTCCGGGGACACTTTATAGCACCTTTCACCACGCTAGAAGCCATATTAACTTCCTCTTTGGCGATGAGGGTGATAGCGAGACGCTGACACCGCGTTTCAAGGCGGTCAAGGTGATGCTTGAGCCGGGCGAAGGGGTTTGAGGCCGAAAGCCGCGCGGCGGCGTGGCTAAGCGATCAGGGGTTTACCATCCGCGATCGCAACTGGCTACGAAAGGGTGGCGAGCTGGATATTGTGGCCGAAAAAGAGGGGGTGATCCACTTTGTCGAGGTGAAATCCGGCGAGGGGTTTGATCCGATCTACGCCTTTACCCCGGCGAAGATGGCTAAAGTGATCCGAACGGCCCAGCAGTGGCTTCAGGCCAAACGGATCGATCGACCGTGGTGCGTGGATGCGCTGATAGTGCATGATGGGGAGTTTGAGCTGATCGAGAATGTGACGCAGTAGTTTAAAGGTGCCCGCCCCGAAGGGCGAGCGGTGCGAGCTTACTGGTGCTCGTAGAAAGGCTGAGGACGGGGAGTGTCCGCTGTAGAGGCGGGCAGCATCGGATAGACCACCTCCGGCTTGCGCCCCTCAAGGGCCTCTAGGAAGGTGACGATGGAGCCAATCTCGCCCTGGGTGAGTTCCATGCCCAGCTGGATGTTGGCCATGATCTCAACCGCTTCGTGCAGATCCCATACGGTGCCGTTGTGGAAGTAGGGGGCGGTTTCGGTGATGTTGCGCAGGGTGGGTGTGCGCACAAGACCATCTTCGTTTCCGCTAAAGTCGCCGATGTCGGCATACTCATACTGCCCCTCCCAGGCGAACGCTTCCATGGTGGCGCCGCCGGTTCCGATACCGTTATGACACGCGGCACACCCCTTTTCGATAAAGGTGCGCAGACCCTCCTGCTCGGCTTTGCTCAGTGCGCGGGTGTCGCCGTTGAGGAAGTCGTCATAGCGGCTGGGGGTAACGAGAGTCGCCTCAAAAGCGGCGATCGCTTTACCGATGTTTTCGAAGGTGACCGGGTCTTTGCCGCTAAAGGAGCGCTCAAACTCTTTGACATAGGCCGGAATCGAACCGATACGCGCCACAGCGGTCTCGGCTGAGAGCGCCATCTCCGGAATCGCCTGGATAGGACCCATCGCCTGATCGGCCAGGTGCGGGCTGCGGCCATCCCAGAACTGCACACTGTTAAAGACCGAGTTGTAAACCGTCGGTGAGTTCAGGTGGTGGGGGTTGGGCTCCCAGCGGTGACCAACAGAGGTGGGCACGCCATCCACGCCGCCTAGACCGAGGTTGTGGCAGGTGTTACAGCTGATAATGCCGCTCTTAGAGAGGCGGGGGTCGAAGTAGAGCTTTTTGCCCAGCTGGATCTTCTCAGGGGTGAGCGGGTTGTCTTTCTGCTCGATCACCTTCATGAGCTCCGCTTGGCTAGCGGGGATCGGCTTTAGCCCGGCGGCTTTAGCCATGTCGATCAGATCCTGCGCGGCGTGCAGGGAGAAGGCCAAAAAGGCCACAGAGAGAAGAATGCGCTTCATAGTGTCTCCTTGTGAAGTGTATGTGAAGCCCCATCGTACCTAAATAAAAAAAATTTCAAATTAACAGGTAAAACTAGATTATCCTCTTAACTGCCATCGGACCCATTTAGTCCTATTCCAAAGGATCCGGGCGGGGGGTGCTGGCTGTGGAGGTGGGTAGCATCGGGATAACCACCCGGGGAATCTCCCCCTCCAGGGCCCTTAAGAAGGTGCTGATCTGATCGACCTCCTGGCGGGAGATGTGCACCCCCAGCTGCGCTTCGGCCATGATGCGGACCGCCTCCTCGATGCTCCAGACCGAACCGTTGTGAAAGTAGGGGGCGGTGAGCGTCAGGTTGCGCAGGGTGGGGACACGGGTGCGGCCATCCCGATCGCCTTTGAAGCTACCGATGTGTGCATAGGGAAACTGCCCCACCTCAGGAAACCGCTCTACACTGCCCCCGCCGATGCCCATGCCGTTGTGACAGCGGGTGCAATCTTTTCGGATAAAGACCTCTAGCCCCTCTTTTTCAGCCCCGCTCAGCGCCCGTACATCGCCGTGCAAGAAGCGATCGAAGCGTCCGGGGGTGACTAAAGTCGCCTCAAACGCCTCGATCGCTTTGGCGATATTCTCCAGCGTAACGGCGGGCTTCTCGCCGCGGAAGCTCTCTTCAAACCGGGCCACATACTCCGGGATCGATCCGATTCGCGCCTCGAGCTCTTCGCGGCTGATGGCCATCTCGACCGGGTTCTGGATCGGTCCGGAGGCTTGATCGGCCAGGTGCGGGCTGCGGCCATCGTGAAACTGGGCGATATGAAAGACCGCGTTGAAGACGGTGGGGCTGTTGAGCCCCTGGGGGTTGGCCCGCCACTTGTGACCGATGGCTGCGGGGATGCCATCCACACCGCCTAGACCGAGGTTGTGGCAGGTGTTGCAGCTGATAATGCCGCTTTTAGAGAGGCGGGGGTCGAAGTAGAGCATCTTGCCCAGCTCAATCTTCTGTGGGGTGATGGGGTTTCCGGGCCGCTCGACATAATCGATTAGCGCCTGCTGGGTTTTGGGGATGGGCTTTAGCCCTGCTGCAAGCGCCTCTTCACGCAGCTGCGCACAGAGCAGACCGGTAAAGAGCACCACCATCCATCCGATGCGAATCATGTTTTACCCCCGCTTTTTAGATTGAGCTATAATACAACAAATCGCAGAGTAAACGCAAAAGGAGGTGTGCGATGTGGCTAAAGGTAGCGGCGGTGTTGGCGGGTCTTGTTTCGGTGGCGTTGGCGTGTCAGCCGGGGGCGTTTGCCTACTGTCCGGGCGCGCAGCTGCACCACGCGCAACTAACCGGGGCCAATCTCTACAGCAGCACCCTCTCAGAGGCGAGCCTCTTTCGTGCCAGAGCGGCCGGGGCCAATCTCGAAAACGCCAATCTGCGCGGTGCCGATCTGCGGATGGCCGATCTGACCGGTGCCAATCTCACTGGAGCCGATCTGCGCGGCGCCTCTTTAAAGGGGGCGCTTCTAATCAGTGCAACACTGGATGGCGCCGATCTGCGCGGCGCCGATCTGCGCCGAAGCGATCTGATGCTCGCCTCGCTGCATGGGGCGGATCTGCAGGGGGCGGATCTCGCCTTTGCCTATCTGCGCGATAGCGATCTGCAGGGTGCCAACCTGCGCGAGAGCCGTCTTTGGTGGGCCAAGCTGCTGGGCACCAACCTGCAGGGCGTCGATCTGAGCTTCGCTTCGCTTCGCTGGACGGTGCTGGAACAGACCGATCTCTCGCAGGTGGCTTTGCGGGAGCAGACGGAGTTTCCCTGCAGCACGCTGCGTCCGCTGGAGGTGGCGTTTTACCGGCTGGAGCGCTAAGTGCAGATGTGGCAAAATTCGCCCCAATAACGGCCCCATCTTCCCAACCGAAAAAGGACACTCCATGCTAATCGAAGGCGGACTCTCGCTGGAAAAGACAGCCAAAATCGCTGTCATCGCTGCGCGCTTTAACCACATCATCACCGATCGTCTCGTGGAGGGGGCTAAAGATAGCTTTCTGCGCCACGGCGGCAGTGAGTCCAATCTGGACCTGGTTCTGGTGCCCGGCGCCTTTGAGATCCCGATGGTACTGAAAAAGGCGGTGACAACCGGCAAATATGACGGCATCTGCTGTGTGGGCGCGGTGATTCGCGGCTCGACGCCACACTTTGACTATGTCTCGGCCGAGACCACCAAGGGGGTCGCTTCGGTGGCGCTTGACTCGGGGCTGCCGGTGACCTTCGGGGTGCTGACCACCGATACACTTGAGCAGGCGATTGAGCGGGCAGGCTCTAAAGCGGGCAATAAGGGCTTTGAGGCGATGACCGGGCTGATTGAGCTCATCAGCCTCTATGGGGCGCTGGAGAAGCGCTAGTGTCCAGCCGACGAAACGCCCGCTTAGCGGCGGTGGGGATGCTCTATGCCTACGATGTGGGCAATGAGACCATCGCGGCCAAACCGGAGAGCTATCTGGATGAGCGGCGCCTTAAGGGTAAATACCGCGCCTTTGCCGAGGAGCTCTTTCGGGGCACTTTTGACCATCTGCAGGGCCTTGATGGGGCGCTTGAAAAGCACCTGAATGAGAGCTGGAGCTTCGATCGCTTCGGACGGCTGGAGCGGGCGATCTTGCGGCTGGCGGCCTATGAGCTGATCCATACACAGACCGATGGGCCCATTATTATCAATGAGGCGATCGAGATGGCCAAAGAGCTGGCCGATGATGAGGCCCCCCGTTTGATTAACGGGATTTTGGAGTCTCTGCAGAAAGCCGCAAGAAGCGCCGCGTGACGCTCTGTGTCGCGCTGGATCTGGCCAGCGCCCGCGAAAACCTCAAACTGGCAGAGCAGCTTTCGGGCGAAAAGATCTGGTTTAAGGTGGGGCTTCGCAGCTTTATCCGCGATGGCTGGGGGTTTTTAGATGAGCTTGATCGTGCAGGCGGCGCCAAGCCGGTTTTTCTCGATCTGAAGCTTCACGATATCCCCAAAACCATGGCCGATGCTGCTGAAGCGATCGCCGATCGGGGCGTGGCGATGTTTAATCTCCACGCCAGCGCCGGGCCAAGCGGACTGGCGACGGTGATGGATCGGCTTAGTGCCCGATCGTCGCGCCCGCTGGTGCTGGGGGTCACGGCGCTCACCAGCCTTTCAGAGCAGGAGTTTGAGGCGCTTTATCACGCGCCGCTTGAGCCAACAGCGGCGGCTATGGCGCGATCGTGCCATGAGGCGGGGCTGGATGGGGTGGTCTGCTCGGTTCATGAGGTGGGCGCGATCAAGTCCGCCACACGATCGGACTTTTTAGCCCTCACGCCGGGAATCCGCCTGGCGCACAACGGCGAGGATGACCAAAACCGAATCGCCTCACCGGCCCAGGCACAAAAGCAGGGCTCAGACTTCATCGTGATGGGTCGGCCCATCTACGGCGCCAAAGATCCAGCGGCGGTGGTTCAAGAGGTTTTAGGCACGCTTTAAGCCGATCTTCAATGATAAGGGTCTAAAATCGCGATTCTCTTTTGCGGACAGGTGGGTGAGTGGCTGAAACCACACCCCTGCTAAGGGTGCATACCTTCGCGGGTATCGAGGGTTCGAATCCCTCCCTGTCCGCCACTTCTGAACACCCAACAAGCCCTCTCCACCAAACAAAAAATCAAAAACTAGAACAGCGATAAAAACACTCATTACCCACCCATTACCCACAAACTCAGAATCTAAAGTTTTTTATGATAGAATTTACGAGTTAACCGCGGCAGCGCGGTTCCAAGATTTAAATCTTGAGATGGTCGGCGGTGGTCGCCCTGAGGAGCTTTCGAGCTTCCAAAACTAGAAGAGAGAGGGAAGAGCGAACACTCGTTCGCTAGCAGACGATCGACCCCATCGATCGTGCGATCGCCTGGTCGCGGCGCATATATGCGCAAAGAGCAAATCGATAACGGCTTTCATTGTTATAAGATAACATGAAGGAGGTATCTAATGCTATTAAAATCAATCAAATTGACAGGATTAACGCTTTGAGCCGTCGCCTAGTCAGAGAATATCTTGATGGAACAAAACGCGAAAAGAGCGTTGATGATGCATTTAAGTTGCTTGATAAAGCAAATGAAAGCATCAACGAAATTTTAAACTAC
>PWVP01000090.1 GCA_003561815.1 Campylobacterota bacterium
AAAATGGGATGGGGCAGAACCCGCTGCAACAAACGGTTCACCGTGCACCTCCTATCGCAGGCTGCGAGAGCACCGCATCGATATAGCGTCCGGCATCCAGCAGCTGGGCGGTGCTCGCCTGGGCGAACCCCTCTACCCCCCCTGCAAAGATCACCAGAAGCGGACTAAAGAGAAAGAGATAGACCACCGCCGCCAGTGCCGCACGATTAATCTTATGACCCGAGACAGCGCAGAGCCCCTGGGTGTGATAAAAGAGCAGCGATCCGCTGCGTGCCAAAGAGACGATAATCACCAGACTGCCAATCAGCACCACGGCGAAGATGGCGGCTATCCAGGCCGACTCCAGCGCCGCAAAGAGAATCAGCACCTTACCGATAAAGCCCGAGAGTGGCGGCATCCCCGCCATCGCGATCGCACCGAAGAAAAAGAGGCCGCCCAGAAGCACCGCATGGGGCATTGAGGGGGCGGAGATAAAGCGATCGGCCGCTTCACCGCGCCCGCGACTGATGAGATCGGCCAGCAGGAAAAAGCCCCCGGCAATCAGGGTGGAGTGGATCATATAGTAGTGGGTGGCCGCCAGCGCCTCGGCGTTATTGATCCCCACGCCCACCAGCAGCACCGCCACCGATGCGAGCACCAGATAGGCCGCCTGTTCGCGCAGCCCCTTTGCGGCCATCACCCCCAGCGCGCCCAGCACCAGCGTGATCAGACCCAGTGCGAGCACCCAGGGTGCATGCACCCCAGCCAGCGGTCCGGCCGCCTCTGAGAAGATGGTACCGTGGACGCGAATAATCGCATAGATGCCCACTTTGGTCATAACCGCAAAGAGTGCGGCCACCGCTGCAGAGGTGTGGGTGTAGGCCGCAGGCAGCCAGAGGTAGAGGGGAAACATTGCCGCCTTCAGGCCAAAGACGATGAGTAGCATCAGGCCCGCTGCAGCAATCAAACCCTCCCGCTCAGCCGGCGCACCCGCCACCTTATGGGCGATATCGGCGAGGTTCATCGAACCCACCGCCCCGTAGAAGGCGCCCACCGCAAAGAGAAAGAGGGTCGAGCCAACCAGATTGAGCACCACATAGTGAAAGCCCGCCTTGGTCCGCTGCCGTCCACCGCCGTGAAGCAGCAGACCGTAGGAGGCGAGCAGCATAATCTCAAAGAAAACAAAGAGGTTAAAGAGGTCGCCGGTTAAGAAGGCGCCATAAAGCCCCAGCAGCAGAAACTGAAACATCGGATGAAAGTGCGCACCCGCCTCATCCAGCCGGGTGGCGACGGCGTACCAGAGCGAACCGATCGCTAAAAGGGTGGTCAAAAGCACCATCAGTGCCGAGAGGCGATCGAGCACCAGCACGATCCCAAAGGGGGCCACCCAGTTGCCCGATGCGTAGACCTGATGGATGCCGGTGCTGCTAACCATCACCATGGCGACAGCGGTGACAAGCAGGATCGCCATCATGGCGAAATTGAGGGGGCGCTGCCAACGCAGACCGCCCAGCCGTGCAAAGATCAGCACAAACCCGGCGATCATCGTCAGCAGAACCGGCGCAATAACCAGATCCATCATGATGACACCCCTTCGTTTTTCTGGCGACGCGCCTCTTTAGTGGGCTTGTAGCGCTTAACGGGCACCTCATCGGCGGCCATGTGGAGACCATCGACATGGTCGTTGCCCAGCTCGCTGCGCGCCTTCAAAGCCAGCACAATCAAAAACGCTGTCATCCCAAAGGCGATCACAATCGCCGTGAGCACCAGCGCTTGGGGCAGCGGATCGGCATAGCCCGGCGCCGCCTCATCGATCACAGCGGGCATTCCGACGGTGAGCCGCCCCATCGCAAAGAGAAAGAGATTGACCGCATAGGCCAGCAGCGTCAAGCCCAACACCACCGGAAAGGTGCGGGCCCTAAGTGTCAGAAAAACACCGGTGGCGGTCATCACCCCCAGCACAAGCGCAAACAGCCACTCCATTACTTCTCCTCCTGCTCTTGCTTGGGCTCAATGTAGCCGTGCGAGACCAGGCTCACCCGGCCCAGTCGCACCAGAATCATCACGGTGGCCCCCACCACCACCATAAAGACCCCCAGATCAAAGGCCAGGGCGCTGGCCACCTCAAACTTGCCCACAATCGGCCAGGTCAGATAGGTAAAGGCGGTGGTCAGGAAGGGATAGCCCAGCGCCATCGCCACCAGACCCGTGCCGGTGCCGATCGCCAGACCGGCTGCGATAATGGTGTGCATATCAAAGCGGATCCGCTCGCTGGTCCAGGCGATACCATTGGAGAGGTACTGCACAATCAGCGCCACAGCGGCAATCAGACCGGCGATAAAGCCGCCACCGGGCAGGTTGTGGCCCCGCAGGAAGATAAAGACCGCCACAATCAACATCAAAGGCAACAGCAAACGGGTGAGTGTCTGCATAATGGGCGGATGGATATCGCTCGCCCAGGGGCGCCCGAAGTGATCCCAGGTGGGCGCTTGAAGCTTCATCCCCTCCAAAAGCGCATAGATGCCGATGCCGGCGATGGCCAGCACCACAATCTCGCCGAGGGTATCCAGGCCGCGGAAGTCCACTAAGATGACATTGACCACATTGGTTCCTCCGCCACCGGGAACGGCGTTTTCCAGAAAGTAATCAGAGATCGGGGCAAAATCGCGGGTTAAAACCGCCATCGCCAGCACCATCACCCCGATACCCGAACCGGCCGAGAGGGCCACATCGCGCGCAATCCGACCACGACCCATCTCGCACGGGGTGCGATCGGGCAGGAAGTAGAGTGCCAGCAGCAGCAGCACAATCGTGACCACCTCGACTGAAAGCTGTGTCAGGGCCAGATCCGGCGCTGAGAACTTGACAAACCCGAGCGCCACAATCAGCCCCACCACACCGATGGTCACCAGCGCCACCAGACGGCGCTGATGCCAGATCACAGTGGCGAAGCAGGCCACCATCAGTGCCGCAGCGGCGGCGAAGGTGACCCAGTCAAGCCGCTGGGTGCTCAGATCGCCCAGGATGGGCGCCGAGCTAAGGGCAAAGCCCATCACCCCGGCCACCAGCGCTGCACCCAACACCCAGGCGACGGCGTTTTGTAGCGAGCCGCGGTTAACGCGGGCGGTGATCGCCTCGCTTAGGGCAACCACTCTCCAGAAGAGAGCGTCAAAGTAGCGCTTAGCATCAATCCGCTCGATATAGGTGTGGTGCCAGCGATAGAGCCGCTCGCGCACCCTATAGACCGCCACACCGGCCACCAGGGCGATCATACTCATCACCAGCGGCAGGTTAAAGCCGTGCCAGATGGCCAGGGAGTACTCCGGCGGCGTGGCCTGAAGTGTACCGGCCACCGCCACCGCCAACACCGGCGCAACGGTCAGTGCCGGCACAATCCCCACCGCCAGACAGATCACCACCAGCAGATCGACCGGGATCTTCATAAAGCGCGGCGGCTCATGGGGGGTTTTGATCAGCTCCTTAGGCTCCGGCCCAAAAAAGACATCGTGGACAAAACGGAGCGAGTAGGCGACCGAGAAGATGCCGGCAATCGTCACCAGCACCGGAATCGCCCAGAGCCACAGACCGGTATCGGCAGCGAGCACCGCCTGCTCAAAAAACATCTCTTTACTCAAAAAGCCATTGAGCAGCGGAACCCCCGCCATCGCCGCCGCAGCGACGATCGCCAGCAGCATCGTGTGGGGCATGTAGCGCCGCAGACCGCTGAGCTTTCGCATATCCCGCGAGCCGGTCTCGTGATCGACAATACCGGCCACCATAAAGAGCGAGGCCTTAAAAGTAGCGTGGTTGATGATATGAAAGATCGCCGCCACCGCCGCCAGATGGGTGCTAAAGCCAAAGAGCAGCGTAATCAAACCCAGATGGCTCACCGTGGAGTAGGCCAAAAGCCCTTTAAGATCGTGCTTCATCAAAGCGGTGTAGGCACCAATAAGCAGCGTCAGAAGTCCCGCGCCGCTGACGAGCACCATCCACTCAATCGTCCCTGAGAGGGCCGGATAGAGGCGTGCTAGCAGGAAAATCCCCGCTTTAACCATCGTGGCGGAGTGCAGGTAGGCCGAAACCGGCGTAGGGGCCGCCATCGCGTGGGGCAGCCAGAAGTGGAAAGGAAACTGCGCAGATTTGGTAAAGACCCCAAGCAAAATCAGCACCAGCGCCACCGTATAGAGCTCATGCGCGCGAATCAGCGCGCCAGCGGCCAGCACATCGGTGAGGTTGTAGCTGCCGACGATATGGCCCAGAATCATTACGCCGCCGAGCATCGCCAGGCCGCCCGCGCCGGTAATCGCCAGCGCCATGCGCGCACCCTGACGGGCATCTTTGCGATACTGCCAGTAGCTAATGAGCAAAAAACTGCTCAGCGAGGTGAGCTCCCAGAAGATCACCATCAAAATCAGATTCTCTGAAAGGGCGATCCCGAGCATAGAGCCCATAAACATCATCAGATAGGCGTAAAAGCGCCCCATACAGTCCTTGGCGGCCAGGTAGTAGCGCGCATAGACGATGATAAGCAGGCCGATAATGAGAATCAGGCAGGAAAAGAGCAGTGCCAGGCCATCTAAACGGAAGGCGAAGTCAAGGCCTAGCGAGGGGATCCAGTTAAAAGACTGGATGAGCGTCTGCCCCTCAAAGGGGTAGCGAAGCGCCGGTGCCAGAAGCGCCAGCGCCAACAGCGTCACCAGCCCCGCGCTCCAGGCGGAAGCCACACGGTGAAAACGGGCCGCATATGCCGCTATGGCCGCCCCCAAAAAGGGGAGCAGCGCCACAACGGGAAGGTTAAAGGCTAGTAGGTTCATCACTCACCATATGTAGAACTTTTGGCCCGAATTCTACCACGGTGAGTTTAAGCCTCTAGACCAGCCCCTGCTCAATCATCGCATCGGCCACCCGGCGGAAACCGGCGATATTGGCGCCAAGCACCAGATTGGTCGGCTCGCCAAACTCCTCGGCGGTCGAACTGGCCGTATCGTGCACGCTCTGCATAATCTGCTCGAGCTTATTGTCCACCTCCTCCAAACTCCAGCTGCGCATGCTGGCGTTTTGGGCCATCTCCAGCTGACTGCAGGCCACACCGCCCGCATTGGCCGCCTTGCCCGGACCGTAGCAGATTTTGGCCGCTAAGAAGGTGTCCACCGCTTCAGGGGTAGAGGGCATATTGGCCCCCTCACTGATACACTCACAGCCGTTGGCCAGCAGCGTTTTGGCATCTTTTTGGTTCAGCTCGTTCTGGGTGGCGCTGGGAAAGGCGGCAAAGCAGGGGATCGACCAGACCGCCGCCCCATCTTCAGGGTACTCGCTTAGGGGGATATACTTCGCACTTGGACGCGCTTTGTGATACTCGGTCAGGCTCTCGCGCCGCTTCTCTTTGATCTCTTTTAAGAGTACCAGATCGATCCCCTCCTCATCGTAGATGGTCCCCCGCGAGTCGCTCACGGTAACCGGAATCGCCCCCTTATGATAGAGCTTCTCGATGGTGTAGATCGCCACATTACCCGAGCCGGAGACGGTGCAGCGCTTCCCCTCCAAAGTCTGGCCCCGTGCGCGGAGCATATTCTCTGCGAAGTAGACCGCCCCGTAGCCGGTCGCCTCTTTGCGCCCTAAGCTGCCGCCCCACAGAAGCGACTTTCCGGTGAGCACCCCCTCAAAGCGGTTGGTGATCTTTTTATACTTACCAAAGAGGTAGCCGATCTCACGCGCACCCACGCCGATATCGCCGGCGGGCACATCGGTATTGGGGCCGATATGGCGGTAGAGCTCTGCCATAAAGGCTTGACAAAAGCGCATCACCTCTGCATCCGATCGCCCCTTGGGATCGAAGTCTGAGCCCCCTTTGCCGCCGCCGATCGGCAGTCCGGTCAGAGCGTTTTTAAAGATCTGCTCAAACCCTAAAAACTTGATTACCCCCGCATTGACGCTGGGGTGAAAGCGAAGCCCCCCTTTATAGGGGCCCAAAGCGGAGTTAAACTCGATGCGGTAGCCTTTATTGACCTGCACCTCGCCGCGGTCATCCATCCATGCCACACGGAAGAGAATCTGCCTCTCTGGCTCAACTATCTGCTCAATAATTTTGTATTGACGATACCGGGGGTAGCGCTCCATCAGCGGACGAAGGGAGTGGAGTACCTCCTCCGCCGCCTGATAGAACTCACTCTGGGCCGGACTGGTGCGCTTGAGATAGGCAAAAACATTCTTGACATACGGCACAAAAACTCCTTGGATGGAAAATCGAAGGGGCCGATTTTAACCAAGTGTCGCTTCAATTATAGGCAGCCCTATCCAGATACTCTAAATTGTGATCGTTTTTTAGGCAGTTTTCAGGTGGCGATCTTCTTGCTATAATAGCGACCGCACAAACCCAACCTCAAAGGATCCTCGTATGCGTCAGCTCTTTAAGGGTGTTGTTGAGTTTCAGCGGGAGGGGTATGCGGCCCATCAAGCGCTCTTTACAGAGCTCAGCCGCTGCCAGAAGCCCCACACCCTCTTTATCGGATGTAGCGACTCGCGGCTGATCCCCACCCTACTGACCAACTCCCGGCCCGGTGAGCTCTTTATGATCCGAAATGTGGCCAATCTGGTCCCCCCCTACAAACCCTCCGAGGGGGCGTTTTTGGGCACGACCAGCGCCATTGAGTATGCGGTGCAGGTGTTGGGTGTGGAGAATATCCTCATCTGTGGTCACTCCAACTGCGGGGGGTGCTGCTCGCTTTTAACCCCCCTGGAGAGCCAGGAGACGATCCCCCATGTGCGCAGCTGGATGAAGATAGCCGATCCGGTGCGCGAAGAGCTCTCGCAGCCGCAGTACGCCCATCTGGAGATGCCGGAAAAGGAGTGGATGGCCGAACGGCTCAATATTATTCTGCAGCTGGAACACCTCAAAACCTACCCCTACATTCAGGAGAAGATCGAAGCGGGGCGAATCAACCTGATTGGCTGGCACTACATTATCGAGACCGGCGAGGTGTACAACTACAACGCCAAAAGCGGCCACTTTGAGCTGATCGAGGAGTCGATGCTGTGATCGGCTCGCCC
>PWVP01000239.1 GCA_003561815.1 Campylobacterota bacterium
ATCCGTAACCACTATGTGGGCCGCACCTTTATCGAGCCGATGCAGGAGGTGCGCGATCTAAAGGTCAAAAAAAAGCTCAGCCCCATCAAAGAGCTCATCCGGGGCAAGCGGCTGGTGATTGTGGATGACAGTATTGTGCGGGGCACCACCAGCCGTAAGATTATCCAGATGTTGCGTGATGCGGGGGCTAAAGAGGTGCATATGCGTATCGCCTCTCCGCCGGTGGCCTTTCCCTGCTACTACGGGATCGACACCCCGCACCAGGAGGAGCTGATCCGCCACCGGATGAATGTGGAGGAGATGGAGCGCTATTTGGGCGCCGACTCGCTCAGTTTTCTCTCGATCGAGGCGCTTCATCAGGCCTCTGGCTCCACCGATCGTTTCTGCCTGGCCTGTTTTGACGGAAACTACTTCCACACGCCTGCATGAGAAGAGTCGCGACATTTGGCCGCTATTTGCGAGCCCACTACGGTGTGCCGGTTCGCAAAATCCCGCTCTCGATCCCCGGCTTCACCTGCCCCAATATCGACGGCTCTTTGGGGCGTGGCGGGTGTAGCTACTGCGAAAATGAGTCCTTTAGTCCCAATCTGACCACCCGTTTACAGCAGAGCCTCTCCTTTGATTCGGCCAATCCGTTTTTAGCCGATCAGCTCACCGCCCTGCGTCAGCAGTACCGCAAAAGCGCCACCTGGTATCGCCAAAACCACGGTGTGCGCCACTTTATCGCCTACTTTCAATCTTTCTCCAACACCTACGCCCCCCTGCAGACCCTTAAGGCGCTCTATCAGGAGGCGCTGAGGCAGCCAGGCTGTGTGGGGCTCTCGATCGGCACCCGTGCGGACTGCCTGAAAGAGGAGAGCATCGACTATCTCGCTAAGCTGGCTAAAAAGCACGATCTCTGGGTGGAGATTGGGGTGCAAAGCAGCCATGAGGCCACCTTGGAGGCGACTAATCGGATGGAGCGCTACGAAGCGATCGCGCAGAGCATCCAGACGCTAGCCGATCGGGGGATTAGGGTGTGCGCGCATCTGATCTTCGGTCTGCCCGATGAGAGTGAGGCGCAGATGCTTCAGAGTGTGGAGCGTGTCTGTGCGCTTCCGATCGCCTCGATCAAGTTTCATCCGCTCTATGTGGTGGAGAATACCGCCCTGGCAGCAGAGTACCGCACCGGAAGCTTCACCCCGATTGATGAGGCGCGTTATGTGGCGGTGCTGACCGAGGCGCTGCTGCAGCTGCCCCCATCTATCACCGTTCAGCGCATCAGTGCCGGTGTGGACGATGGCTCGCTGATCGCCCCTTTATGGTGTCGGGATAAAAACCGCCTGATGGGCGCCATCCGAAAAGCGCTCTATCACAAAGGGGTGCTCTACTAGCGGCAGCGCAGGTTGATAGCGATGGAGAGGTTCTGCTCATAGGTGGGGCCGGGCACCTCCACCTCAAACGGATAGTGCGCGCCGGCTGAGAGGGCGAACTGAAGCTGCTTTTTGCCGGTCGCCACCGGGGAGAGGAGCTTCAGGGTGCGGTCAATCGGTCCGGTGGCGGGCTCAAACGCCCTGATACGAATCTGACACTCCGAGAGTGCAATCGACGCCTCATTCACCACAACACCACGCACCAGCATCTTATCCTGGTAGTAGAGATTCTGGGTGGTGATGTTTTCAAAGCGCGCTGGCTTGTAGAGCGCCTCAACCAGATGGTAGGCGAGAATCGGACCGGCTATCAGCATGCCGAGTGCGGCCATCTGGAGCAGTAGCGAGAGTTTGGCGCGGTAGGCCCAGTAGATGGCCGCCAGAAGCAGCATCAGTGATAAAAAGAGCGCCACACCAAAGCCGATGGCATGAAAAGGGGTTAGCGAGTAGATAAACCCATCGGAGTACTCCGCCAACTCCACAACCACCGGGTGGGTGACAATGCGACCGTAGATCTCATCTAGTTGCTGTTGCGTTGTCTCTTCTCCTCAAGACCGCTGAGCCCCTGGCGGCGCATGAGCTCCTGACGGACGCGATCGGGGGTGATCTCACGGTGACCAAGGGCGATAAGTGTGTGAAAGAGCAGATCCGCCGCTTCGGCGATAATGGCCTGCTCGTCGCCATCTTTGATGGCGAAGCAGAGCTCACCCGCCTCCTCGATCACCTTTTTAAGAATCGTGTTCTCCCCTTTGTCAAAAAGGGTGGCGACATAGGAGCTTTTCGCGTCGGCCCCTTTGCGCTCTAAAATGGTGTGATAGAGGGTGTCGGTGATGCCGTAGCAGCGGGCGGGATCGACCAGAACCGGCTCAGTCGTTTCGCCGCTGTGTGCATCGGTAAAAAAGCAGCTCTTTCGTCCGGTGTGGCACGCCGGGCCACTCTGTATCACGCGGTAGAGCAGGGTGTCGCCATCGCAGTCGATCTGAACCGCCTCGATTTTTTGGAGGTGACCGCTCTCTTCGCCCTTCTTCCAGAGCCGTTTTCGACTTCTGGAGAAGTAGTGGGCGTAGCCGGTTGAGAGGGTGAGGCGATAGGCCTCCTCGTTGGCGTAGGCCAGCATCAGCACCTCCCCTGTGTTCGCCTCCTGGGCGATCACAGGGATCAGAGGGGTCTTCTGCCAGTCAATCTGCGCCACGCGTTAGCGGCTCTCTACCGCAGAGGTGGTGCGCTGGGGGTTTTTGGTGTCTACCCAGATGTTGGGTACCGCACCGCCGGGTGTGAGGAAGATTTTCGCATCTTTGTTCTCACGAAGCGCCTCGTTAAACTTGCCCTGAACCTCGGTCTGACGAAGCTCGAGCAGTGCGGGTGTGAGTGACTGGGCGATCATCTTATTCGCCTGCGCATGCGCCTCAGACTCGATGCGGGTTCGATCGGCCCGGCCCTGTGCAGAGATCCGCTCCGCTTCAGCCAGGCCGCGCGCCTCCTCAGCCTTTCGCAGCGCCTCTTGCTTAGCCTGCTCAACCAGGTTACGCGCTCTTTCTGCCTCCTGACGGGCGATCTGAACCCGCTCGATCTGCTCTTTGATCCGCTCTGGCAGTACGATGCCACGCAGCTGAATCCCCAAAAGATCGATAGGCTCCCCCTTAATCTGGGTCAGCCTTTCGCGCATCCCCTCCTCGATCAGGGTCGCGATGACATTTCGGTTGACGGGCAGCTCCTCGGCGGTGTAGTTACCAATCGCACTTCGTACCACATCCCGGGCGTTGGGGTTGATGGTCTTCTCCTCCCAGTTTAGGCCCAAAGTGGCGATGGTCTGGGGTGCTTGCAGACCGCGAAGCGCATACTGGATGGTGATCTCCACCTCCACCGGCAGACCACGGGAGTCCAGGACCGAGATGGGCGGTCGCTCAGTGATGCCGCGACGATCGGCCACCAGCTCTGTGTGGCTGTAGTTCAGCACCCGCATACGGGTATCTTGCAAAATCACCTGCTGCACAAAGGGGATCACCACATGAAAGCCCGGCTGCAGTGGAGCCTCTTCATATTTACCGAGGGTGACCAAAATCCCCACCTCACCGGAGTTGACAATCACAAAAGGGCGCGCCATGATCAGAAGCACTACGACCGCGATCGCGCCGATGATCAGATTGCTTTTGCCGCCGCCGAAGTTTTTCACAAACTCCGGGGGGTTCATGCCCGGCGGGCGAGGGCCGCCACCACCTCCGGCGCCACCGCCACTCGAACCGCCCGAGTCGCCGCCTCCACCGTTTTTGGCGCGCTGCTTCTTAAAGTAGTCGTTCATATCTGCTGGCATTGATCTCTCCTTGTTAATTTAGCGTTGTGAGGTAGTGGTGATACTTCGGATTGCGTCCATAGACCACATCGAAGTAGGCGCTCTGGAGCCTCTGGGTGATAGGGCCACGGCCGCCGTTTCCGATGGCGCGCGCATCGATCTCGCGCACCGGTGTGACCTCTGCAGCCGTACCGGTAAAAAACGCCTCATCGGAGACATACACCTCATCGCGGGTGAGACGGCGGCGCTCAACCGGGATACCCAGATCGTGGGCAAGCTCGATCACCGTCGCCTGGGTGATGGACTCCAGCGAGTTCTCGTTGGGCGGGCTGATAAGCACCCCATCGCGGACGATAAAGAAGCACTCACCACTGCCTTCGGCTACAAAACCCTCCTCATCCAGAAGCAGCGCCTCTTCATAACCCGACTCGATCGCCTCAAACTTGGCCATCTGGGAGTTGAGGTAGTTGGCCCCCGCTTTGGCTTTGCCCATGGTGGAGCGGATCGAGTTGCGGGTAAAGGAGCTGATTTTGACCCGGATACCCTTCTCGATCCCCTCATCGCCCAAGTAGGCCCCCCACTCCCAGGCAGCGATAGAGACATTAACCGGTGCGGCTTTATGATAGACCCCCATAACGCCATAGCCCAGGAAGATAATCGGGCGGATATAGACATTGCCCTCAAAATGGTTGGCTTTTAGCAGCTCAATTTGGGCACTTTCGAGCGCCTCGACACTATAAGGGCAGTCAATCAGCGTGATTTTAGCTGATCGCAGCAGGCGTTTGGTGTGATCCTGTAGCCGAAAGATAGCCAGCCCCTTTTCGCCCTTATAGGCCCGCGTGCCCTCAAAGGCGCTGTTTCCGTAGTGGAGGGAGTGGGTGAGGATGTGCACTTTAGCCTCATCCCAGGGTACCAGTTTGCCGTCCATCCAGATGGTCTCTGCCGCTTTCACTGTTGTTACCTTTGTGGAAGTAAATTGGGGCGATTGTAGCAGAGATAAGCTTGCTTTGGCCCCTTTTTGCTACCATAGCGTAAACGAAGCATAGAGGAGGATTGCGCGTTATGGATCGCACGGGAGAGATGCTGATTGGATCGCAGGTAGTAAAAGTGGCGGCCTATGACACGGTCGTAAATCCCTATGATGGGGCGCCCGCCTCAAAGGTGGCCCGCTGTAGTGGCGAAAACGCTCTCCAGGCGCTAAAAAGTGCCCAAGCAGCCAAGAAAACAGCCGCCCAAGCACCACTTCACCGCCGGATCGCGTGGCTCAATGATGTGGCCGATCGGCTCGAAGCGCAGACGGAGTTTTTCGCCGAAGCGATCACCGCCGAGAGTGCCAAACCGATCGCGAGTGCCCGCGCGGAGGTGGGCCGCTGTGTAGAGACCATCCGGCTGGCAGCGGTGGAGGCGCACCGTCTCGGCGGCGAGCTGTTTCCTACTGATGCGACCCCTAGCGGCGTAGCGGCGACGGCGTTTTTTAAGCGCGTGCCGGTGGGGGTGGTGGTGGCGATTACCCCTTTTAATTTCCCGCTCAA
Source organism: Campylobacterota bacterium (assembly GCA_003561815.1). GTDB lineage: Bacteria > Campylobacterota > Campylobacteria > Campylobacterales > SZUA-545 > CSSED11-302. Next base: position 5,232 of record PWVP01000239.1, read on the forward strand.
TCTCGTCGCCCACAAGCTCGCCCCCGCGCTGGTGGCAGGCAATACGGTGGTGCTCAAACCCGCACCGCAGACGCCGTTTTGCGGCTACGCACTCGCACGGCTCTTTATCGAAAGCCCCCATGCCACGCCCGATGCGCTCAGTGTGGTTTACGGCGATGCCGAGGTGGGCAATGCGCTGGTTACGAGTGCCATCCCGCGTAAAATCAGCTTCACCGGATCGGTGCCGGTGGGTAAAATCATCCTCAAAAGCGCAGGGCTTAAAAAGGTTTCGCTCGAACTGGGCGGCAATGCGGCCACCTATGTGACCGAAAGTGCCGATCTGGCCCACGCGGCGGCCCGCTGTGCGATTGGTGCCTTTGGCAACGCCGGACAGGTGTGTATCAGCCTGCAGCGCATTTTCGTCGATCGCAGTGTGCAGGAGGCTTTCGCGACGCTGCTGGCCAAAGAGGCGGCCAAACTCAAGGTGGGCAGCTGTTTTGACGAAGAGACCTTTATCTCGGCGTTGATCGATGAGAGCTCGGCCAAACGGGCCAAAGGGTGGATCGATGAGGCGATCGCGGCGGGGGCCAAGCTGCTAAGCGGCGGCAAACTGAGTGGCAATGTGCTCGAACCCACGGTTTTAGGCGATGTGACGCAGGAGATGAGTGTGGTGTGCGAAGAGGTGTTTGCCCCCATCGTCTCGCTGGTACCGGTGAGCGGGCCTGAGGAGGCGTTCGGGCGGATGAATGACTCGCCCTATGGGCTGCAGTTTTCGGTCTTTAGCGACAATCTGCCGCTGGCGATGCGTGCGATCGATGCGCTCGAGTGCGGCGGTGTGGTGATCAACGACATCCCGACGCTGCGCTTTGACATCCAGCCCTATGGCGGCATCAAAGAGAGCGGCATCGGGCGTGAGGGGCCGCGCTTTGCGATCGAGGAGATGACGGAGATTAAGAGTGTCGTTATCCGCTAAAACCGAAACGATCGTACTGGGTGGGGGCTGCTTCTGGTGTCTGGAAGCGGCTTTTAAAGCGGTGCCGGGGGTTGTGCAGGTGGTGAGCGGCTATAGCGGTGGCCTGGCCGAAGAGGCGGATTATCAGAGGGTCTGCAGCGGCCAAACCCGCCATGCGGAGGTGGTGAGAATCGCCTATGAGCCCGATCGGGTTTCACTCGCACGGCTTTTGGCGCTCTTTTTTGCCATCCACGATCCCACCACACCCGATCGCCAAGGCAACGATGTGGGGCCACAGTATCGATCGGTGATCTTTTTTAGCGGGGCCGATCAGGAGCGGGCCGCCCGTGAAGCGATCGCACAGGCGCAACCCGGACTGGACGCGCCGATCGTCACCGAAGTGGCCCCGTTAGAGCAGTTCTATCCGGCAGAAGCGTATCATCAAGACTACTTCGCCAAAAACCCCCATCAGGGCTACTGCCAGTGGGTGGTGGTACCTAAGGTGGAAAAAGTGCGCAAGCTGCTCGGGCCACTTTAGGTCTGCTGTGATTGAGCATCACCCCTTTGGCCCGGTTGTTTTTGACGCGTCGCGCACTCTGATTCTGGGTAGTTTTCCCGGCCCCAAAGCGGTTGCCAACGGCTTTTATTACACCGCGCCAACCAATCAGCTCTGGCCGATCCTCTCCGCTGTTTTCGGTGAAGAGGCACAGGAGTACCGCACCTTTTTACAAAAGCACGCGCTGGCGATGGCCGATGTGATCGCCGCCTGCAAACGGCCGGGAAATAGCAGCAAAGACGAAGATTTAACGGTTTTAGAGTGGCTCGATCTGGCAGCACTGCTGCGCCAACACCCGCAAATGACG
>PWVP01000127.1 GCA_003561815.1 Campylobacterota bacterium
AACGACTACCTCACCAAGCCGATCCGAAAAGAGCAGGTGGCACAGGTGCTTCAAGCCTATCTGCACACACCGCACCCCCGCCCTGCGATCACCCGCAGCGGTGGTGCGCTTTGTGATCGGATCTTTCGTTTCTATGAGGGCGATCACGCCATCGAGAGCGCTCAGCGCCTAAGCGATCTGGCCACCCGCAGCCTCTTGAGTGAGCTCAAACGGCTGCGTCAGCTGTTTCATGCGACGGTCGATAAGGAGCAGTTTCGCCAGTCGCTCCACCGGCTAAAGGGGATTTTGCTCAACTGCGGGCTGTTTGAGCCGGCCTCTTTGGTGGCCGATGCCGAGCGGCACTTGGCTCAGGGGGTGCTTCCTCAGCTTGACTTTTTCGATGCGCTGCTGGGTGCGCTTGAGATCGATTCTGACACTTTAGAGGGGGGCGAAAATGGATGATTCAGTGTGTGAAGTGGTGCTCATCGGCGTCGATCAGACGGCGCTGCAGGCGATGTACGATCACCCCGCCGGGGCAAAAAAGGGCGTATTGTTGCTGCACCCTAAGGGCTCGAGTCGTCACGATCGCACCCTTAGGCGGCTGCAGACCCGGATGGCAGAGGGGGGCCTAGCGGTGCTGCTGCCGGATCTCGTGGATGAGGATGAGGGGTGGCACAACTTCGGGTCCGCTGAGTTTTTTCTACACCGGGCCGAGGCGGTGCTGCAGTGGTGGCTTCAGCGTCAGCCGGAGCTCTCGGTGGTGGCGATCGCCCCCGGATATGATGCACCGCTGGCACAGCAGCTACTCACACACCCTCAGCTCGAGGCGGTTGTGCTTGAGGCGGATGGGGGGTTTTGGCGCATCGACCGCCACACAAAGACACCGCTAGAGCGGCTCACCCCCGAGGCACTCTGGCCCTAAAGGACGCCGTTGGTGCCAATTTGGGGACGAAATAGCCTAAAAACTGCCACTTTTCTGAAAATTGACCTTGATCTATAAGAATCCTGTTGTACAATAGCACCCTGTTCACCAATACCGAAAGGATTCTCAATGACCAAACCCGAGTTCGTTGCCAAGGTTGCCGAAAGCGCCAACACCAGCAAAGCGGAAGCAGAGCGCGTTGTAAACGCCACCCTCGACACCATCGCCGAGGCTCTCCAGAAGGGGGACTCTGTCCAGTTTGTCGGCTTCGGCACTTTTGAGGTTCGTGAGCGTCAGGCACGCACCGGCATCAACCCCAAAACCAAAGAGCAGATCAAAATCCCAGCTAAAAAAGCGGTCGCTTTTAAAGTGGGCAAAAAACTTAAAGATTCGGTTTGCTAAACCCTTTGCCCCGCTCGTCGGGGCAGCTTCCCCTCTATACTCTCTTTCTGTCTCCCACCGTTTTTAGTTTGTAATTTTTATTTTTGAGATCTCTGCGCTTTAGGCTACAATGCCCTCCTGAAAAAGAGGGGTGTCGTGCATATCTATCAAGAAACAGTCGATTTTTTAACCAGTCGCTATCCCGATAAGACGCAGGTGGTGGGCTTTTCGTCAGAGGATACCCGACTGCTCTATGAGCGCTTTGGCGATCGGGGGGCCGCCGAGGAGACCCAGACGGTACGCACACAGATTCGTCAAGCCTTTGGCGACTATCTGCAGGATGTGGGGCGCTGTGTGGTGCTCTTTCGCGGTCAGGAGACCATCGGGGTGCGGTTGAGTGCGCCCGATCGCATCAGCCCTTCGGCTCCGGCCTTTAAAAACGCCATCCGTTTGCTCCAGGAGGCGGAGAACACCATCTACTCCGCATCGGGTCGCGAGGATCTGCTGGTGGTGGATGAGGCGCTACTTGCGCAGCTTCACAGCGCGCTAGCGGCCCATCCGGGGGCGATTAATCGACGCGATGCTCTGCGCCGGGCGGTTCGGAGCGCCTTTTCACTGCAGCCGCAGGATGCGGTGGTCTTTTTAGGGGGGCGGCTCTATGTCCGGCTCTTTAGTGTGCAGGGCGCCTCTGGATCCAGAGTCGAACGCCGCTATGGCGGTCTGCCCCCTGAGGAGCTGGAGCGGCTAAAACAGGATCTCTTTAAAGAGAGTGTCGATGCGGCGATGATTGAGGTGGCCGCTTCGCTGTGCAAAAGTGCTCTGGATTTTACCCGGATCGATAACACCTTTTATGAGCAGAACGCGCTTAAGCTGATACAGGGGGCGATTGCGCGCTATCTGCACAGTAAGCTTCGCCACGAGAAGGCGGTGCTTGATGCCTTTAGCGCCTATCTGCTTCGTGAAAACTTTCTGCTGATTCACCGCGTGCTGGCCGAGTCGCTTCTGGAGGCGGTGATGCAGGGTGCTGAAAATGCCGAGCGGTTTTTAAAGTACTACACCGGTGAGGTGGCGATGCTTGAGGGGCAGAAGTATCAGCTGCCTGAGATTGTCGATAGCCAGGGGATGCGCTGGAACTTCTCGGTGATCAAGGCGATCACCACCCAGTACGCCCGCGAACTGCACCAGAGCGAGGGGCGCCAGGAGCAGCTCGATCAGCTCTCAGCCGATGAGCAGGCGCTCGAGCAGGCGATAATCGAGGCGAAACAGGCGCTCAAGCAGGCGCTCAAAGAGCAGACAGCCGCCCATGTGGCGCTCAAAGAGAGCGGCGATCGGCTCACGCAGCTGCGCCAGGAGCTGCAGAGTGCGCGTAAAGAGGCGGCGCGCAAAGGGGCACTAGAGGAGGAGAGTGAGACGATCGCGACACTGAGTAGCCGCATTCGAGAGCAGACCGCGGAGGATGAGGCGTGCTTTAAGGCGCGCTCCAAGGCCGATCGCCATCTGAAAAGCTGCTCAAGTGCCCTAGAGGCGCTTGAGCGCCGCCGCCACAACATTCAGCGAAAGGCCACCGACGAGCAGGCGCGGCTAGAGCAGCACGCCATGGGTCAAGAGGAGCTCACCGGTCGCTTCGAGCTCCTCTGTGAGGCGCTTGCCATCGCGCTAACCAAACGGAAACAAAAGCTTTAGCTGCTACAATCGTGCTCAAATGGGGGGATGGGAAGCTCTATGGACACGCAGGATATCCGCAATAAGATCGCCACGCTAAAGACCTACGGTGACACCTTCGAGTATATAGAGGAGGTGGACGCGCGCCGCTACACCCATCTGATCTCGGTCTTTAATGACAGCGACTCACGCTACTTTATCGACTACCTTAACTACTACATCGATGAGCGCAGCGGAGTGGAGCACTGCCATTTTCGTGAGATTGCCACCCACACCGATCGCAGCTTTTTTCTGGAGCTGGTCAACTGCCTGATCGATAACCGCCGCCGAAAAGAGCTTTTTTATATCCTTATGGGGCGGCGACAGTTCTCCCGCACCCACTCGCCGCTCCTGCTCTATCTGGATGCGCCGGTGGACAGCGAGGCGGTGGCGGCACAGGTGCGATCGCAGCGCCAGAGCCTGCGCAAAAGCGATGCCCACGCCATCACTAAAAAGATGGGCAAAAACCTCAATATCTATGAGGCGTTTGTTTTCGAGTACAACCAGCGCCACTTTGCCTGGATGGATCAGAAAAACATCTCCAACTTTAAAAAAGAGGAGCGCGCCTTTCTGCTTGAGATTGGGGCAGGGCAGGTGGCGCGCTTTAAGGGTTACCGCACCGCTAAAGAGCGCATTGAGCTTCTCTTTTTGCTGATCGGCACACGGGTGATTGAGCAGATTCCCTTCAGTGAGGCCAAAACGATGCAGCCGCACATTGAGACCGCTGTGATTGAGCAGGACTTTTTAGAGCGCATCTCCACCCATGAGCTGCTCGATAAGCTGGGTGATATCGCCAGCTCGCCGCTACTCTGCGCCGATGAACGCGACGGGCTGAAGGATAGCTATCTGGAGCTCTACGCCGTCGCGGTGCGGTTGATTGTGCAGGAGGATGGTGCCCAGCGGCTTGAGACGGCGCAGCTTCTCGCCGATCAGCTGGAGTCCTTTGCCGGGCAGATCGGTCAGGAGTCGGCCTTCTATCTGCTCTCGGCCCTGCTGCTAAAGCTCGCCTCCCATCTGCGCGAATCGCAGGAGTCGGTCGAGCTTCTAAGGGATATTGGCAATGCGGAGCTTCTGGCCGATGCGCTGGAGTTTATGCAGCGCTGGCTGGAGACGCTTTTTTCTGCCGAGCCGATCCGGATCGCCTATGCGACGGTGGATCTGGTCAACGATCTCACCTTCGTGGTGAGCCTGCTCGCCCCGGCAGAGGAGGGCTCATAAAGAGGCGATCTGATCGCTAAGCCGCTCGGTGCGTTCGGTGGCCTCCTGCAGGCTGCGGCGGTTCTGTTCGACCACCTCCTGCGGGGCGTTGGCGACGAAGTGAGCGTTTGAGAGCATCTTTTCAAGCTTCTGCTGCTCTTTTTGCGCTTTAGCCAGCTGGTTGCTTAGCCGCTCTTTAAGCGCACCCAGATCGACCCCTTGTGCGTCGATCGCGCTCTCAAGATGCTCGCTGACATCGCACGCCCCGGCGGGTTTGTGCTCAATCACCTCCACCTCCTCGACGCGTGCGAGCTTCTGGATATATTTAAGCGGCAGATCCATCGCCACGAAGGGGTGGATAAAGGCTTTGGCAACCGGTTTGTTGGCCAGATCGAGCGGCACTTTAGCCCGGCGGATCGAGACGATCGCCTCAATCGCATAACCAAACGACTCCTCGATCGGCCCATCGACCGCGTTCGCTTCGGGGTAGGGGGCGATCATCAGACTCTCATGCTCGCCGCCCAGCTCCCGGTAGAGCCGTTCGGTGATAAAGGGCATAAAGGGGTGCAGTAGTTTAAGCGCCTCTTTGAAGATGGCCCCCAGCTCGATCAGGCTCTCAGGAGCCGCTTTGCTCAGCTCAATCCCCCAGTCGCAAAACTCGCTCCAGATAAAGCGATAGAGCGTGACGGCGGCATCGTTAAAGCGGTAGCTCTCCAGATCGCTTCTCACTTGCGCGGTACTCGCGTGCAGGCGGCTTTGCATATAGCGGCCCAGATCGGTGGTGACGGTGAGTGTCTGAAGCTCCGGGTAGCGCTCATGCTTCATTTTCAAAAAGCGCGAGGCGTTAAAGAGCTTGTTGGCGAAGTGGCGGTAGGTCTCCAGACTCTTTTCGCTCAGGCGAATATCGCGCCCCTGAACCGCCAGGGCGGCCAGCGTAAAGCGCAGCGTGTCCGCACCGTGACTCTCAACGACGCTGAGCGGATCGATCACATTGCCTTTGGATTTGCTCATCTTCTGGCCGTGTTTGTCGCGCACCAGCGCGTGCAGATAGATGTGCTTAAAGGGGACCGCATCCATAAAGTGCACCCCCATCATCAGCATCCGCGCCACCCAGAAAAAGAGAATATCAAAGGCGGTCACCAGTACGCTACCGGGATAGCAGGCGGCTAGATCGCCGCTGCGCACCCGCGGATCGTCCTCATTGCCCCAGCCGAGCGTACTAAAGGGCCACAGGGCCGAGGAGAACCAGGTGTCGAGCACATCGGGATCCTGATGGATGACGGTGCTATCACAGTGGGGGCAGTGGCGCACATCCTCCTCTTCGCTCGCCCACTCGTTGTGACACTCGGTGCAGTAAAAGACCGGGATCTGATGGCCCCACCAGAGCTGGCGGGAGATGCACCAGTCGCGCAGCTCGTTCATCCAGGAGTCGAAGTTGTTTTTCCACTGGGCGGGGAAAAACTGCGCCTCGCCGCCGTTGATCTTCTCGATCGCTTTAGTGGCGATCTCTCTTTTAACAAACCACTGGCGGGAGATGTAGGGTTCGACCACATTATCACACCGGTAGCAGCGCCCCACCTGATGGGTGTGCTCCTCGATCTTCTCCACAAGCCCCAGCGCATCGAGTTTGGCGACGATCGCCGCGCGCGCTTCTAGCCGCTCCTGGCCCACGAACTCGCCGCAGTGGTGGTTGAGATACCCCTTTTCGGTAAAGACGGTGATAAACTCCAGATGGTGGCGCTTGCCCACCTCGTAGTCGTTGGGATCGTGGGCGGGGGTGACTTTGACCGCGCCGGAGCCAAACGCACGATCCACATGCTCGTCAGCAATCACACTGATTTCACGATCGATGATCGGCAGACGGATCTTTTGGCCGATCAGGTGGGGGTAGCGCTCATCTTCGGGGTGGACCATCACCGCCGTATCCCCGAAAAAGGTCTCCGGACGGGTGGTGGCCACAATCAGATGGCCGCTACCATCAGCAAGGGGGTAGCGCAGATGGTAGAGCTTGCCGCTTTGTTCTTTAAACTCCACCTCAATATCGCTCAGCGCCCCGTCATGGGTGCACCAGTTGACCATGTAGTTGCCCCGGACAATCAGACCTTCGTTATAGAGCGCCACAAAGGCTTTTTTGACCGACTTTTTCAGCCCCTCATCCATCGTAAAGCGGTTGCGGCTCCAATCAGGGCTGGTGCCTAGCTTTTTGAGCTGATCGAAGATCATGCCGCCGCTTTTCTCTTTCCACTCCCACACCTTTTCGATAAAGGCTTCGCGGCCGATCGCCTCTTTAGAGATGCCTTGGGCTAGAAGCTGCTTTTCGACCACATTCTGCGTCGCAATCCCGGCGTGATCCATCCCCGGCTGCCAGAGCACACGAAAGCCGTCCATCCGTTTGTAGCGCGCCAGAATGTCTTGTAGCGTATGATTAAGCGCATGGCCGATATGCAGGCTGCCGGTGACATTGGGTGGGGGCATCATCACAGTAAAGGTGCCTTTAGGGCCGCTGCGATCGCTGCTAAAGTAGCCCGCCTTTTCCCATGTTTCATAAAGTCCCGCTTCGATTTCGGCGGGGTTATAGCTTTTGGTTTCACTCATGGTAAAATCCTCTTCAAATTTGGCGCGATTGTACCAAAGAAGCGCTGTTATCCCCTGCCTGAAAGGCCCTTCATGAAACTACCCGTTGCCCTGATCCAGCAAAGCTGCACCGAAAACGCCGAAGAGAACCGCGCTAAAAGCGCCGCTTTGATTGAGAAGGCGGCTGGGGGGGGTGCG
>PWVP01000041.1 GCA_003561815.1 Campylobacterota bacterium
ATGTTGCCCTTTTTGTCCACTTTGAAGTTGACCTGACCGCTTTTGGCGTTGGAGACTGCGGTTTTGACATCCATGGTTACGGTGCCGGTTTTTGGGTTGGGCATCAGACCCTTTGGCCCCAGAATACGACCAATCTTACCCACAACCCCCATCATGTCCGGGGTGGCGATAACGATATCGAAGTTGATATTGCCCTTTTGGATCTCATCGGCCAGATCCTGATCGCCGACGATATCAGCGCCCGCCTCCTGGGCCTCTTTGGCTTTATCGCCCTTAGCAAAGACAGCCACACGGACTGTTTTACCGGTTCCGTGGGGCAGAACCACCGCACCGCGGATCATCTGATCGGCGTGACGGGGATCGACATTGAGCCACACGGCCATCTCAACCGTCTCATCAAACTTGGCGCTCTTGAGCTCGGCTACCTTCTTCGTGGCGCTCTCAAGCGAGAAGAGCTGCCCCTTCTCAATCTTGCTATCAAGCTGCTGTAATCGTTTGGATCGTTTACTCATCTATAGTACCCTCCGTTAATCTGCAATCTGAATGCCCATGCTGCGCGCACTGCCCATAACGGTGCGAACAGCGGCCTCAGGGTCGGTGGTGTTCATATCCTGCATCTTCTGCTTGACAATCTCATCCACCTGAGCACGGGTGATCTTGCCAACAATGTTCTGCAGGGGGTTATCCGTACCCTTCTCAATGCCCGCCGCCTTTTTGATCAGATCCGAGACCGGCGGCTGCTTGGTGATAAAGGTGAAGCTCTTATCTTCATAGACCGTGATGATGGTAGGCAGGTTCCAGCCGGCCATCTCTTTGGTCTTTTCGTTGAACTCCTTACAGAAGCCCATAATGTTGACGCCCTTCTGACCGAGAGCGGGGCCCACCGGCGGAGAGGGGTTGGCCTTGGTGGCGGGGATAACCAGCTTAATGGTTCCGATGACTTTTTTTGCCATAACCTCGTTTCCTTTTTATGTAATGCTTTAAGCGATCTTCTCGACCTGTGTGTACATGATCTCCACCGGCGTTGAGCGGCCAAAGATCGAAACATTCAGGCGAAGTTTGCCGGTGGCTACCTCATACTCCTCCACCACACCGGTGAAGTTGGCAAAGGGGCCATCCACGATACGAACCGCCTCGGCGGTGTCGAAAAAGACTTTCGGCTTGGGCGCACCGCGCTTCTGGGCTTTGTCCAGAATCTGCTGGATATCCTTCTCCTGCAGTGGAACCGGCTTTTTCTCCTCGCCAATAAAGCGGGAGACCTTCGAGAGCGACTGGATGCGGTGCCAAAGTTCGTTATCCAGATCAAGTTTGGCAAAGACATAGCCGGGATAGAGACAGCGCTCCATCACCTTCTGTTTACCCTTTTTGATCTCGATTACATCCTCTGTCGGGACCACCAGATCCTCGATGCGCTCCTGTATTCCTAACTCATCGGCCATTCGGGCGATCGCCCGTTTGACGCTCTGTTCACTGCCGGAGTGAGCCTGGATCGCGTACCATTTATGCGCCATGCACCCTCCTTAGTTGATTATTGACGAAATGCTAAAGGACATCAAGAGATCCACCACCGTCAGAAACAGGGTGATGACCAGTACCACGATAAAGACCGCGATAAAGGCATTTTTAACCTGCATCTTCTGTGGAAAAATCACTTTAATTAGTTCTGCACGCGACAATTTGACATAGCTGATCAATTTTTCCATCAGGTTCAATCCCTTGAAAATCTGGCAGGGTAGGTAGGACTCGAACCCACAACCTACGGATTTGGAATCCGCCGCTCTACCATTGGAGCTACTACCCTAAAAGGCCGCCCGAAGGCGGCCGATAACCACTAAAACGGCCGTAGCCGATTTAGATTTTGGTCTCTTTGTGGATGGTGTGTTTTCTCAGGCGCGGACAATACTTCCTGAACTCCACCTTCTCCGGATGCGTCTTTTTGTTCTTTTTGGTGGTGTAGTTGATATCACCACACTCCACACACTTCAGGCCAATCTTATCTCTCATAAGAGAACCTTACTTAACGATCTTGGTTACAACACCTGCACCAACGGTTCGGCCACCCTCACGGATAGCGAAGCGGGTACCCTCTTCGATCGCGATCGGGGCGATCAGCTCACAAGAGACCTTGACATTGTCGCCGGGCATAACCATCTCAACACCCTCAGGCAGAGAAACCGCGCCGGTTACATCGGTGGTGCGGATATAAAACTGCGGGCGGTAGCCGGTGAAGAACGGCGTATGGCGGCCACCCTCATCTTTGGAGAGAACATAAATCTCCGCCTCGAAAGAGGTGTGGGGGTTGATGCTGCCAGGAGCGGCCAGAACCATACCGCGCTCCACTTCGTCTTTTTTGGTGCCGCGCAGCAGAATACCGCAGTTATCACCCGCTTCGCCCTGCTCCATCTCTTTGTGGAACATCTCAACACCGGTAACGGTGGTTTTGCGGGTTTCGCGCAGACCGATAATCTCGATCTCCTCGCCCACTTTGATCATCCCGCGCTCGATACGACCAGTTACCACAGTACCGCGGCCGGCGATGGAGAAAACATCCTCGATCGGCATCAAGAAGGGCTTGTCTGTCTCACGCTGCGGCTCGGGAATGTACTCATCGATGGTGGTCATGAGCTTTACGATCTTCTCGGTCCACTCGTTCTCTTTACCCTCCATGCCTGCTTCAAGCGCCTGCAGAGCCGAACCGGCGATAACCGGGGTGTCATCACCGGGGAAGTCATAGGCAGAGAGCAGCTCACGCACTTCCATCTCAACCAGCTCAAGCATCTCTTCGCGCTCGGACTCATCGAGCATGTCCTCTTTGTTGAGGAATACCGCGATGTAGGGAACACCCACCTGGCGACCGAGCAGAATGTGCTCGCGGGTCTGGGCCATCGGACCGTCGGTGGCCGCGATCACGAGAATCGCACCGTCCATCTGAGCCGCACCGGTGATCATGTTTTTCACATAGTCCGCGTGTCCGGGGCAGTCAACATGCGCATAGTGGCGCTTGTCGGTCTCATACTCCACATGGGAGGTGGCGATGGTGATACCACGCTCTTTCTCTTCCGGCGCGTTATCGATCTGATCAAAAGCGCGCTTCTCGCCACCGAACTTGTTGGCAAGCACAACGGTGATTGCAGCAGTCAGGGTGGTTTTACCGTGGTCGACATGACCGATGGTACCGATGTTAACATGGGGCTTGGTTCTGACGAACTTCTCTTTTGCCATGGTGAGGCCTCCGTTTTGGTTTGGTTTGTTTGGCGTTCTATTGCATTCAGTCAAAGTAAGAAATGGAGCCCATAAGAAGAATCGAACTTCCGACCTCTTCCTTACCAAGGAAGTGCTCTACCTCTGAGCTATATGGGCACACATTACACAAAAAGAAGCGAAAGGGGCGTAAAGCGAAGGACGCTTCAGCTCCCGTGGCTTTTTCCGGCGGTTTTGGAGCGGGAGACGGGACTCGAACCCGCGACCCTCAGCTTGGAAGGCTAATGCTCTAGCCAACTGAGCTACTCCCGCATCTCTTATTTCAGGCGACTGAACCTAATAATGGTGGTGGGTGGAGGATTCGAACCTCCGAAGGCTGAGCCAGCAGATTTACAGTCTGCCCCCTTTGGCCACTCGGGTAACCCACCGTCTGCGCCTGAAAAACAAATAACCCCGGAAGCCGGTGCAAACGCTGCTTCCTGACTTCGCTGAATCACTAACAAATGGAGCTGGTGAAGGGACTCGAACCCCCGACCTGCTGTTTACAAGACAGCTGCTCTACCAACTGAGCTACACCAGCCCTCTCGTTATGAGCGGGCAATTCTATCCCAACACACTTAAAAAGTCAATATCATTTCAACGCTTTTTGGATAAAATCCCACGAAATAGCCCGTAAGTCCCGGTAGCTCAGTCGGATAGAGCGTAGGTTTCCTAAACCTAAGGCCACAGGTTCGAACCCTGTCCGGGACACCAGCTTTTAGGCTAGTAGGCCGGCGGCGAAGGGGGCCTTTGCATCCTGGCTCTCTCTTTAGCCGGATGGTCTTTCTCCTGCTCTACTGCAGGGGGCGCCAACTCCGCTCGCTTTTGATCCTCTGCGCCGCATCCGATCAGAATCGCCGCTACCGCTATCAACACAATCTGGACTGCTCCTCTCATCTTCATCTCCTTTAAATGCCCCAGCTCCAGCCCAGGTTGACCTGCAGCAGGGTCTTGCTGTAGTCGTAGGGGGCGTAACTTGAGTCGTTATCAATCCAACTGAGCTGACCACTTAAGACCAGATCCGAAGGCAGGCTCCGCGTGCCGCTGACACCAATCGTCAGCTGCTGATCCTCCCGCTTGACTGGCTCCACATCGATAAAGCGATCACTAAAATCAACCCATTTGAGCTGGGCATCCACCCCGGCACTCCAGCCCTCTCGCAGCCAACTATACCCGCCACGAAGCGCCATCGACGAGAAGGAGACATCGGCGCGATCGCCCCGCTTGGCCGACTCCTCGCCATAGAGTGCGCCCGCTGTTATGAGGCCATCTTGATCGCTGTTGATGTGCTGCCACTCGCCGCTTAGCTCGTAGCCAGTCGCATCACGATCGCTATCTTCGCTTGAGACATTGCCGCGATCAAGCCAGCGCAGCTGCCCCTTGACAAAGTGGTTGGCGCCGATCGGTCGCTCCAGGCTGGCAGCGATGGTGGTCATGCCCAGCAGTGCATCGCCATCGACCCAGACGCGATCGTAGCCAACAGGCAGACGAACCCGGCCGATCGCCAGATCCACCAGCGGGCCGGTCTTGACCCCCAAAAGGAGCAGATCGTTCTCACTCATATCGCTATAGCGGTTGATAAAGAGCAGCAGCTCACTCTCCCACTGCCAGTGGCCGGGGATTCCCATATCGTAGCGATGGGTATTGAAGCTCACGAGGTTGAGAAAAATATCCGACTCCGCAGGGTTGAGCGGATCGGATGTAAAGGGCTGCAGCCACTCAGGAAGGTAGTCGTTGCCCTGGTTGACATTGGTGTCGTAGCCCAGCCCGGCAACCAGCTGACCGTTTAGGTGGTGGCGTTTGCGCGCCGCCTCGATCGCATCCAGATAGGCCTGGATATTCTGGCGAACGCTCGGGGGCAGATCATCGCTTGCCTGAACCCGCTCAAACTCAACACGGGCCTCCTCGTGCATCCCCATCACATAGTAGGTGCGCGCCAGCTCCAGTCGCGCACGACGGTGATCGGGATCGAGGGATAGAACCTGCTGATAGGCACCGGCGGCGATCTCATAGCGGCGGGTCTCAAAGGCGCTCCGCCCGGTGTAGAATCCCACCGGCACGCTATCGTCGCGCTCAAAGTAGAGCGGTATGAAGCGATCGTACGCTTCACCATACTGCTGCTGACGGTAGTAGCCCAACGCCTCACGAAAAGGGGCCTCAATCTCGGCAAGTGCCCTCGCCTCCTGCTCAGCCCGTTGACGCGCCAACTCGCGTGCCCGCGCCTCTTTGGCCGCCTGGGCTGCTGCCAGCTCCGCCTCTTGACGCTTTCTAGCCTCCTCTTCGCGCTCCTGGGCCAGATCCTGCTCCAAGCGGGCCACCTCCTGGCTGAGCCGCTCATACTCCCGATCCATAATCGGGATCTCGTCAGCCCGCTCAAAGCCCATCTGATCGCCATAGCGCAAAAACACCTGTTCACGCATCGACTCCAGGCGCAACTCTTTTGTCTGCATCCGCTTTTTGAGATCCGCTAACGCCCACTCCTGTGCAGAGAGGAGTGTCAGGCCACCCAGAGCCAGCCAGCAACCGATCGCTCGTTTCATCCGGCCCCCTTACTGCTTATTGGCCCGAAAGACGCCGGTGGCGCTTCCCTGACCGCTCTCAAGCAGAAAAGTTCCGCCGGTTGCCTCAGCGCCCGGCCCGAAAAACCGCCCCTGCAGTGCGCCGCCGCTGATAGCATCCGTGCCACTGTGGCCCGAGCTGACACTGCCAGAGGGGCTGGTGTGGTGGTAACCTAGATTGTTCACTGCACCTGCGGGACTGAGATCTGCCTGCCAGTTTGAGCCCATCAGTGTCTCAAACCGGATGTGGCCCGAAACCGGACTGCTTGAGCCAAAATCGACATCCAGCCGGACGCTGTTCTGACTATTGAGCAGTATGGGATCGTGGGTGTTGGCACTAAACTCCGGAATGTGGCGTACCGAACCGAGCGCTTGCCCCTCGTAGCGGTGTGTCGCCCCTGTGCTGATGAGCCGATCGATTTCGGTAGTTGGCGTCTGGACACCTGAAACCCACACCTGCGTACTGAGGCGATCGCTCGTAAGGTTCGAGCCGCTCGCTTTCCAGTAGCCCCACTCGCTATGCGCCCCCCCATCAAGCGCGTAGCGTTCAACCGCAGTTGAGGTTCCACCCACCAGATAGCCGCTCACCTTGGTGACATCATAGCTCGCCGTTGCCACCCCTTTGGCGATCGACTGTCTTAGCATAAACCCGGCATCTGCCGTGTTGGGTGCCGGTGGTGGCATCAAGGTGTTCAGGGTGCCGGTTGTCACCGAAGCGAGTGTGGGATTGTAGAGTGAAAAGCCCGCCGTTGAGCCGCTATCGATCGCCTCGGTCAGGGCGTCATCGGCTACCCGATCGTACACATCTTCGACAACAGTGGTCGTATAGCTGCCCTCACTCTGAGCCGGCTGCTGCGCAGTCTCGGTCTGCACCGGCGCCTGCTCCTCAAGCACCTCGCTCTCTATCAGCAGATCCGGGGCCTGATCGAGCGCTGCTACAAGGAACTCACCGGCGAGACCCCGGACTACACCAAGCTGCGCATCTGGCACGCCTGGGGCGGCAAAGACCTTACCGGCTTCTACCGCGAGGCCGCACTCGCATGGGAGCAACGCCCGCTCAATCTGGGCGATGCCCAGAAAGCCCTCGGGTACCGGAGGGCCGCCACCGAAGGTTTCGATTGGGCCTGCAG
>PWVP01000194.1 GCA_003561815.1 Campylobacterota bacterium
GTGGCGACGCTCTTTCCCAATGAGGCTTCATGTGAACGGTTGGTGACGGCGGTGATTATGGAGATATCCGAAGAGTGGATGACGGGTAAAGTGTACCTCAACATGGAGGGGCTATAATTTAGACTGGTTGATTTCCGGGGGAAGTGGAGAGTAATTTACAGAATGGGTGGGGTTTGATCCCTTTGTATACTGGTATTATACCAAAGGGTGATCCAAAAGGCAACACTTGATGGCTTTACGGCTATGTTTTGGTGGGCTTCACCTAGTTTGAGTGGGTTAGTCTTCTTTGTTCGACACACACAGAACCAACGGTAGGCGCAGCCATTTGGCAGGGGGACTGCAAGGCGCGCACTGGAGTTCTGGGGGGCCGCTTGGGTAAACATCTTGGAGTGATGGTGCGAGACCCCAAAAGGCATTATGCCAGAGCCTACTTTATCCATCCACCACCACCAATATCCCTTCATACACCATAAGCCCCGCTCCTTTAGCAGCTTGGTTTTGGCTTGTCGCCTCTTTGATCTGCTCTTTGTAAAACAGCACCTTGGCGTGGTGGTCGAAGTGGGGTGCACCGTTAGCCGGATGGAGCATTTTGATGAGAGCGTGTCGTTTTTCTGTGAAGTCCAGCCCGCTCTTTTGCCCAATACGGTAAAGCGCCTCATAGCGTGTGATGGCATCCATCTCTTCATATGGCTCAAGCGCAGAAGCAGCAGCAACTGGGGTGGGCTCAAACAGATCGATTAGTTGGTGTACGATCTCTTCATCTTCACACAATGACAGAACCTCCATAATCGCCTCTATCTGGAGGAAGTCCGGCTCTATGGTTTGAATCAGTGTCGGAGCCTCTTTGGGGTTCTCTTTTGCGCGGACAATAGCCAGAGCGTTTTGCAGATCCAGTGCCCTACTGTCATCTCTTGTTGTGCGGATCTGGCCGCGTATCCTATCGGCCAGATCAGGGTAAAACGGTGCGATGGCCAGAGCGCTCTGCCAAAGCGAGTCCTCCTGCCCGGTTAGGGCCATCTCATCGATAAGTGCTTGGGCCTGCTGGCGATCACCATGGTAGCCAGCACGGTAGATTCTTAGGGCCGCCTGGTGTTGAGATTGCGTACTGCTCATGAGATCACTTGCGCGGTCCTCTTGCCCTCTTTGGATCATGATGGTGGCCAGATGGTATTGCAGTCTGGCAAGTTCATAGGCGTTGTTGGCGACACTTTGAGCATCCTCGCTCAATTCGCGCCACACCGCCAACGCCCCCTTTAGATCCTCTTGGGCGTTTAGGTGAGCGAGCTCTATGTGCAAGGACGCTTTGAGGTTGCGATTGGAGTGGCTTACTTGAAGGGCTTCTTGGATGAGTACCGGGTCCTGACTGCGTAGCGCGCTGAAACAGATCTCAACATGCGCTTGCAGCAGCGTGCGCTCTTCTCTTTGGTTTTGAATATGGGTAATCAGTGCTTGCCGATTGGGGTAGCGGCTAAGGAGTGTGGCTGCTTGTTGGCAGATCTCCCACCATTGGCTTTGGCGGATGTGCCTAGGCTGCGATGAGTAGGGGTGGAACCCTTTCATCAGCAGGCCAAGCGCCACAAATGCCGGTAAATCATCTAAATCGATGCCCGCCCACTCATCAGAGTGGCTTGGTAGATGTGACTCATCATAGAGGCGATCGTAAAGAGTCTGGACATAGCGAGCGCTGGCTTTGAGCGCCTGGAGATGATTGCCCTTAAGAAGCGACTGGGTGAAGAGTTGATGTATCTCTTGAAGAGGGTTACTCATGGGCGGGCCGCGCCTCCTGTGGTGGATGGTTTTGGGGTGGGAGGCTTTGCCACAAGCGCTCGAACACTTGACCAAACTCTGCGGCTAGCTTTTGGCTGTGGATAATCATGAAATTCTCATCATTACCGTTCTCTGCCGCCGCAGTAAAGTTCATCGAGCCCAGAACCAGAATGTGGCCATCGACACTTAGGGCTTTCATGTGCATTTTACTACGCCAGCTCTCAACTTTGACCATAAGCCCGGACTCCTTGAGTGCTCCGGTGGGAACCGCAGGGTGCCGTGCGGCCATGGTGTCTAAAATGATTCTCACATCCACACCCCGGTGCTGTGCCCCAATAAGAGCGTTGATGACATGCGGGTGGGTCAAGAAAAAGATGGATACCCGGATGGTTTCTTGTGCCTCTTTAATGAGGGCAACCAAACTCTCTTGAAGAGGTGGGCCGTTGGGCATAAAGATCACGGTCACGCTCTTAGTGCCCACTTCGATGGGATGTGGCGCGCGGACCATACTCTTTTGCCTGTGGAACCGCCCGCTAAACATTTGTTCAAACTCCCCGGTATAGAGAGAGGCGACTTTGGGGTGGTCTACCAGCGCTGCGATATTGGCATGGTAGCCGCCGGTACCCCGATCGCTGATATTGGCTGATCCGGTCAAGACCCGTTGATTGTCAAAGACAAAGAACTTATGGTGCATCAGGTAGCTGGCACTCCGTCCAAAATCGTCCTCTATGGCAAAGTGTTCATAGAGACGCTCGGTGCAGGCGTAGTAGTTTCGGTTTTGGGTATCCTTGTCTACCACGCCTCGTATGCGTACCCCCCTGTTTTGCGCATCAATAAGTGCCGTAATGACCGGCTCTTGATCTCTAATCCCGTAGATGGCAAAGTCGATGCTTGTCCGGGCGATGCTAATCTGCTCCATCAGGACTTGGCCGATGGGTGAATCAGGCTGACTTGATGGCACCTCGCCAGGCAGGTTGTAATAGACCGTGACACCTTGTGCGTAGAGTGCCCACGCCAGAAATAGCAGGGTCAAGACAGGGCGCATCAGCGCAACCACTGCATTCGTGTGGCAACTTTAAACTCCACACGACGGGATCGGTTCTTATCCTCCACCACGGGATTACTCTCCTGCATGATGGGCTGGGCAAAGGCCATCCCGTTGGCCCGCAGGTGGCTTTGCAGCCATTCTCGATTGCCTTTGATATCAGGGTGTGGCAAGGTGAAGCAGTAGCCCAAAACCTCACTGGCGCGGCGCTGCGAGAGGTCGATATTGCGCAGGTAGATCTCTAACGGGTCGGTTGAGGCGCCCCAATCTTGTGAGGTGTGCCCCTCAACCCGTATCTCCTCAATCTCCCGCTTGAACCGATCTTGCGATAAGAGTGCGATATAGCGTGGGAAGAATTCACTAAGATGTTGAGCAAACAGCAGTGGTATCTCATCGCTTCCTGGCAGGAAGGGGACATTGAACCGGATAATGTTCTCATCGGTAATCTCCGCCTGCCACCGATCTAGGTAGCCCCCAAGCTCATCGTGAAGCGCTTTGTTGAGATCTTCGGCGTAGCGGTTGCCCTCTTGTTCTAGCTCATACAGAAAAAGAAGCGCCACCAGCATAAAGACAATCATCAAGGCCGCCATCAGGTCGGCGATGCTCATCCAGTTTCGGCTCTCACTCATGGCGTGATCCGTTGGCTTCGCGTAAAAGAAGCTGCAGGCTTTCTCGGGTGATCGCAGCGGACTCCTCAAGGGCTTGATTCATCCTCTCACCGCTCTTGAGCACCTCGCCCATCAAGGTGCTTAGTCGCTCCTCTTGTTGGGCTCTAGTCCGGTTTAGGGTCTCGCCATAGGCGACAATCTCTTGGGTGATCTTTTGCATTGCGGCCATCTGCTCTTTGTGTTCGCTCTGCCACTGAGCCATCTGCCTAACTGCCTGATTGAGTTCGGCGAAGTTTTGGCCAAACTGTTCGTTGAGCTTGGTGTTGAAATCCTTGACCACCGACGCGAGTGTCTCAATCATCGCTTTGCTGCTATTCTCACCGAGATCTTTGAGCGTGCGCTCTAGGGTCTGGACCGTTAGCATCTGTGCGGCGTGTAGATCCCCCATGGTGCGGTGTTCGTTGCCGCGCTGATCGTCACGAATGAGGGTGGCAAGCAGCGAGAAGAAGAGGCCCACAATCGATGTAATGAGCGCCATACTGAGCCCTCCTAGGATACCCTCTAGGCCCCCTTGGATGTCACCACGGTCAAACCCGAAGATACCGATTGCCACCCCGACAAAGGTGCCAAGAATCCCCAAGGTGACCATCTCGGCCCCATAGGAGCGCTTAGCCTTCTTGTTGACACTCATGACGAACAGGATAAAGATCAGAATACTAATCGCGATGCTCAGCAGTATTAACGGGCTCATGCGACGCTCCTTCTAGGGTTGATGCGTGGCTGTGCACACGCTTTTTGGTAGGCCCGGTGACAGCTATGCAGCTCTTTGGCGTGGCCTTGGTAGCGGTGCTGATATTTCCAGGCTAGGTCTGTGGGGTTGTGGTTTTCAAGGTGCACGTAAAGCTCTTTAAGCCCCCGGCTTCTTAGGGCATAGTAGGCAAACAGAACCGGTTCACGCCGCAGAGAGAGCCGTGTCTGCGTGGGCCCTAGCGTAGCCTTCATGCTTCTGATGCGTTCGAGTATCGCCGTCTCTGCTGGCTGCAGCTGTGACTCCTGTCTGGGTGTGCCAAAGATGCGACGATTGATTAGGCGGGAGAGCACCAGCCCAATGGCAAAGAACACCAAACCAACCAAGAATCCACCCGGAAGCCCCAGCCAGCCTAGCACGGCGGAGACTACGGTCATAAAACCCAAAGCGATTAGGATGCTGGTGATCTTCTCCTCTACCTGATCGTTTTGGTCGTTTTGAAGGAGGGTTGTCTCTATCTTGCCCATTAGTTTGATTAGTTTGCCTACGGCCTTGTGGTACTCTCTGTAGTGCGCCTCAAGCTTGATGATCTGGTACATCTTTTGGCCTTTTTCGGTATTTATCCATCATGCACTCACTGCGGGTCTGAAGCCGCTCCTTGGAGAGAATACGCCGCTCTTTAGCGTCCGGCTCTCTGTGTGGCACTAAAGAGAGGCCTCTAAGTGCCGAGAGCAGAAGATGGCGAATCAGAAAAAAGATCAGCAGCCCGATCGCAATCAGCCCAGACCACTTAATGCTCAGGAGAAACATCTGCTTCTCTTCGGCCATAAGCGGTTTAAGATCGCTAAAGATCATCAGGATAAGCGCCACTAAGATCACAGCCACCAGTAGTGCTCCAAAGGCGAACCGGTGGTGACGGATAAAGTTGGCGGCCACAAGGAGCCTAAGCAGTTTCCACATCCGCTTAGCCTAGAAGGTTGAGTACCATAAGGGCACCAGCACCCACAGCGGCCCCTTTGCCAAAGGTGCGGATCTCCTTGACCTCCTCGGCCACCAGTTGCGCCATCTCCTCATCGCTTAGCTCCTCAGGGTCGATCCCGGCCTCATTGAGTTTGGCCAGCGCTTTTTTGTACGCCTGCTTTTTGACAGCTTCATCGACCTCTTTAAGTCCGTCTTGGGTGGCTTGCTTGATTTTTTCGTACACGATGTCTCCTTGAGTGGTTTAAGTGTCACAGATTAGAGGAATATATGGTCACAATATGTCCATATTCACAGTTTTTATCAAGCCCCTCAAGGCCAAAGAGCCTGAGCAGCTTGGCCTCTGTTGCGTGTTCTATCGCTTTAGGGCCACATAGAGCCCAAGCGCGATGTTGAAGAGCGTTAGGCCGACAATGACGATTGGCCAGAACACCGCGTCTAGCAACGCCATGAAAAAACCGTTTCTTAGCTGGGCAAAAAATGCCAACACGGCCACCACCAGATAGATTGTCTCCAGCATGGTGCGCGCTCCTTTTTGTTTGATGATGGACAGGGTGTAGTTTAGGCATCTATCTGGACATTATCTGTCCAGATAGAGAGTAATCTAGGTGGGGCACCTAGAGGGGATCTCAACCTTAGGCCGCCTTGCTCATCCCCCTTCTGCGTCTTTGGCGGGTCATCTCTTTTTTGTCAAGGAGGGTGATTGCGGTGTTCTCCCGGTGGATGACCAGGAAACCTTTGTGTTCTGGCAGGGCAAACTCACGGTTGCCTCCTGGCTGAACCTGACCAAGCAACTTTTCGAGATACACTCTTGTTCTGCCCAGGTCAGCTTGGGAGTAGCTGGCCATCTTGCAGACTCTTTGAAGGAACCTCTCGCACACATGGTTGGTAATTCTCACGGCAATCTCCTTTGATAAAAAGGGGTTAAACCCTTCTAAACCCAAGAGCTTTGTGCTCCGCCTTCTAGGAAGCCACATCTTCTGGCGACACAGGCTGTGTCGCAAGTCGAAGTGGCTTTTCAGTTGGCAGTATACGGATGGAGATACCCATAATGTGTCCATAACTGAAAGATTTTCGGGTTAGTGGCGCATGGTGTGCCGGAGGTCTGGTGTCATCTGACCTAAAATACGGTGATGGACATATTGTGCCCCGTGGCTTCTCTATAATCATCTCGGCCTGCAGGTTGTCAGATGTTATTGTGTACACTGCAACCAGCAGGAATCCATACAGGGAGACTATGGGCTATGGCCAATCAGGTTACCAGAGTTCTTGAACTCATCAGGCGTTTTAATAAAAATGAGATCGTCTGTATCGAGACCCTCAAACATGATCCGCTCTGGGACGGGAAAGACGAGAAGACGATTCGTCGTGATCTTGGTGCCATCAAGGAGGCTTTTCCGGACACATTTGAGCTAATCCGAGGCAAAAAGGGTTGCTACAAGGCCATCACCACCAGCCTGATGGATAATATCCTCAGCAAAGAGAATATGGCGCTTTTGGTGCAGACCTTCAATATCGCGCAGCGGGGCAATCTGTTTAAGAATCTGGGGATCGACGACAAAGATCGCAAGATTCTTGAGAAGAAGGTGGGCCAGAGCCAGAAAGCCTATCGTTATGTCACCCGGCCCTTCGAAGAGGGGGACATCAAGCCCGATCGGCTACGGGTGATAGAGCACGCGATCTGCTACCGAAAATACTGTGAGGTAGAGTATGAAACCAAA
>PWVP01000073.1 GCA_003561815.1 Campylobacterota bacterium
CGAACAAAGCGGCTCCTCGGGCCGGTTGCGTACAATGCGCCGAAGCGATCGCGCCACCCAAGAGAGCTCTTTAAAGCCGATCGCCACCCCCAAAAGCGCGCGATCCAGGCGCAGCTGCATCAGCGCATAGAGTCCACGGGCTAAAAAGGGGGCACTAAAGAGCTTCTCTATCTCCCCTCGAATCCGATCGGCTGGCAGCGCCTGAAGGGACATCTGTTGGCAGAGCTGCGCTGTGTGCGCTGCGATCTTAAAATTGAGCTGGGCGCTAAAACGGGCGGCCCGCAACACCCGCAGCGCATCCTCACAAAAGGCCTCATCGTCGATGTGGGCGATCTGGCGTCTGTTTAGATCGGTCAGACCGCCATGAAAGTCAAGCGGCTCGCCGCTAAAGATATTGATCATGAGCGCATTGATCGTAAAGTCCCGCCGCCTAGAGGCGCGAAGCGGATCGTTGCACCAGGTGACCTCGAAGTCCTGATGGCGCGGCCCGATCAAGCGCTCATGGCGGGGCAAGCAGAGATCGAGTTTGCCGATCTTATAGACAAAAAAGCTTTTGCCCACCCCCTTGGCACCCAGCTGCTCCATAAGCGCCTCAAACTGCTCGGGGGGGATGTCGTACACCTCGATATCAGCATCCTCACAGGCGCGACCGAGATAGAAATCCCGCACAACCCCCCCCACAAAGTAGGCGCGATCGGTATAGGGGGCCAGTGCGCGGCGAACCCGCTCTAGATCGGCGCGCAGCGCAGCAGGAAGCGCCCTGGCCGGATCAGTCACGATCCAGACTCTCCAGCCGCTCCTCGGTGGTGGCCAGCAGGTACTCCAGAAAGTTTAAAATCAGATCAACCTTCGCTTCGATCTGCTTGTTGTTGGGTGACTGAAGCCCCTCAAAGAGCACCAGCAAACGCTCTTTGAGATCCCCTAAAAAGATCTTCTCCTCACGCTGAAGCTGCATCAGCCGCTCGATGCGCTCTGCCAGATGGGCCATCTCCTGGCCAACCGCCTCCTGAGAGTCCGCGGCGGGTTGCTCCACAGAGGGGGCAGGTGTCTTAGGCGGCTGCTCTTTGGGCGCCTCTTCGGATCCCTTAGTGGGCTCCTTAGAGTCCTTGGGGGGCTTCGGATCCTCGCTTTGCTGAGGCTCCGGCTCGCTTGGGGTGGGCGCTTGAGTCTCCTCTTCGGGTTCAGGCGACTTTTCGGGCGGCAGTGGCCGCTCGCTGGCCCGGCGGGCGGCCTCCTGTGTTTGCAGATCGCTTAGGGCCGAGAGCACCATCTCTTTTAGATCCACACCATCTCCTTTATGCAAAAACGAGCCACCGCTCAAACTCCAAAAACTCCGCTTTGCTGTCCATCTTTACGAAAAACTCCACCATGTCGTCGTTGGCACCCCCAAAACGGCGCCGTTCACCGCTTAGACGCTTCATCGCCAGCCGCGCTTCGGTGTTCTCCGGATCGCTGAGCAAAATATCCCGGTAGATCTCAAGCGCCTCGGATTTTAGCCCCTGAAGCTCATAGATCGAGGCGAGCGTGAGGGTTTTAACCGGGGCCAATACTTACGCCTTGGCGATCAGATTGGCGATCAGCTCACCCATCTCCTGGGTCGAGCACACCTCTTTGGCCCCAAAATCGGCCAGATCGGTGGTGCGATACCCCTGCGCCAGTGCCGTCTCGACCGCCGCTTCAATTCTGTCAGCTGCTTTCGCCTCACCGAGCGCATAGCGCAGCAGCATCGCGCCGCTGAGGATGGTTGCCAGCGGATTGGCGATCCCCTGTCCGGCGATATCGGGCGCACTGCCGTGGATCGGCTCAAAAATACCACCCTTAGCCCCACCACTAGAGCTAGGCAGCAGGCCGATCGAACCGCTGATCATGCTCGCCTCATCGCTGAGAATATCGCCGAAAAGATTGCCGGTGAGCATCACATCAAACTGGCGCGGATTGCGCACCAGCTGCATGGCGGCGTTATCCACATACATGTGGCTCACCTCCACCTCGGGGTACTCCGGCGCGATGCGATCCACCGTTTCGCGCCAGAGCTGGCTCACATCGAGCACATTGGCTTTGTCAATCGAGCAGAGCTTTTTGCGCCGCTTCATCGCCGCTTCGAATGCCACCCGGGCAATCCGCTCGATCTCCTCGACGCTGTAGACCATCGTATTAAAGCCCCGCGTCTCATCGCGCCCTTTGGGTTCGCCGAAATAAATACCACCGGTGAGTTCACGCACCACCAGCAGATCGACCCCTTTAACCACCTCGGGCTTGAGGGTGCTGGCATCCACTAACGCATCGTACACTTTGGTCGGGCGCAGGTTGGCAAAGGCATCCAGCCCCTTTCGCAGGGCCAAAAGGCCGCTTTCGGGCCGCTTTTCACGGGGCAGATTATCCCACTGCGGCCCACCGATCGCCCCAAAAAGCACCCCATCTGCCGCTTTGGCCGAAGCGAGGGTGCTTGCCGGAAGCGGTTCGCCGCTCGCTTCATAGGCCGCACCACCCATCAGCTGATAGTCGTAGGTGAGCCCAAACCCCTCTTTCGCCGCAGCGGCTTCGATCGCTTTGATCGCCTCTTTGACAATCTCCGGGCCGATCCCGTCGCCTTCGATCACCGTAATGTTATAGTTTTTCATGCCAATCCCATCTCTTTGCGGGCATAGGGGATCAGGCCACCGGCGGCGATGAGCTCCTGCATAAAGGGCGGGATCGGCTTAAAGGCGTAGCGCTCGTTTCGGGTGTGGTTAATCACCTCGCCCGCTTCGTTATCCACCGAAATCCGATCGCCCTCCTGAATCTTATCCGCCTGGGCCACCTCGTAGATAAAAAGGCCGGTATTAAAGGCGTTGCGATAAAAGATCCGCGCGAAGCTTTTAGCGATCACCCCGGCGATGCCGAAAGCCTTGATCGCCACCGGTGCGTGTTCACGACTCGAACCGCAACCGAAATTCTCACCGGCGACGATAAAATCCCCCGCCTGCGCCTTTTTCACAAACTGGGCGTCGGCATCCTCCATCACATGTTTGGCCAGCTCTTGCGGATCGGATGTATTGAGATAGCGTGCGGCGATGATCAGATCGGTATCGATATCATCCCCAAAACGCCAAGCGGTAGCTTCAGACATGGCTTGACCTCTTTGTGAAGATTTTGTGAGATTTTAGCACGGGGGGGCTTTTGGTGAAGCGCTCACACCCGATCGAGGTGCTCAAAGTAGATCACCGTCGTATCATCCTCCATCCTGCTCTCATGGAGCCGATCGGCAATCCAGATAAAGGTGTCACCCTCCAGCAGCATCGCTACATCCTCGCCGCTTAGGGCCAGCTGGCTATCCTCCACCAGACCGTCGGTGTAGGTGAGCAGTTTATGAAAGCGCTCCAAAGGGCGCGTCGTCGCAGCGATGGTGGGCATGAAGGCCATAAAAGGGGGGTTGTTCGCCTGCAGACTTAAGATGCGATCGCTATCCATCAGCTGTGCTGGGTACATACCACCAATCGCATACTCGAGGCGATCAAAGCCCGGCGAGAGGTGAAAAAAGCTAAAAGAGAGCTGCTCCTCCTCACCCAGGATACCGCGAAGCGTCTGGCTGACCCGCTCGAGCAGCTGCTCAAAACTCTCCTCCTCAGCCACCGCCTGCTTCACCGCCGAAGCGACCCCAAAGGCGGTAAACGAGGGGATCAGGCCGTGCCCCATACCATCGATCAGATAGATGAGCGCCCCACCCTCATGGGTTCGGTGCAGACTGTAGAGATCGCCAGAGAGAATCTCCGAAGGCTGGTAGAGAATCTGCACTAAAAAGTCAGGATCGCTGGCGTAGTCATTGACCACCATCCCCACCTGCTTGGTTCGCGCCTCGTGCTGCTCCTCAACCAAAGCGGCATGCAGGGAGCGCACCTCTTGAGCCGCCGCCCTCTGAGCGGCGATCGCCTCGAGCATTCCGAGGTTCAGGTGCACCCGGCTGGTGAGCTCCTCTTTGGTGTAGGGCTTGGCCAGAAAGTCGTTGGCACCGTACTTTAGAAAGCGGCTAGAGATCTCTGGCTTAGAGGAGGAGGAGACGGCGATGACGGCCAACTCCTCTTTTGTGTGCTTTTTGCGCAGCGCGCGGGTTAGCTCGAAGCCATCCATGCCGGGCATGTTGTAGTCGGTAATCACCATCGAGATTGAATCATTGCGCGCGATCTGCTCTAGCGCCTGATGGCCATCTTCGGCTTCGAGCACCCTAAAGAGCTGGCTCTCCAGACAGAGGCGCACCATCGATCGCGCCGTGCGGGAGTCGTCCACCACCAGCACTGAGATCGAGCGGTTTTTATAGATCCGATCGAGCGTCTCTAAGGCGTAGCGGATATCCTCAATCCCCTGCTTGAGCACAAAATCGACGATGGGCTTATCCTCCATCATCCGCCGAATCTCGGGATCAAACATCCCGGTTAGCACGATAGAGGGGATCTGGTAGCTTATGAGCAGATCGACAATCTCCCCATCGGGCGCATCGGGCAGGCTGAGATCCAGAAGGGCCGCGAAATACCCCCTGCCCTGCTCAAGCCGCTCGCGCGCCTGGGCGTAGCTAGAGACCGCTTCAGCACTAAAGCCCCGTTTGCGCACCTCACCACAAATCAGTTTAGAGAAGGCGGCGGAGTCCTCCACCACCAGAACCGATAAACTCAACACACCCCCCGCTTTTTTAGTGGGGTGATCCTAGCGAAAAACCATTAATAATGAATTATAAGGTTTCTAAACTACCGCTTCAGCTGGTTAACGGTACTGAGCATCTCATCGGAGGTGGTGATCGCTTTAGACCCCGCCTCATAGGCGCGCTGGCCGGTAATCAGATCGGTCATCTCCTCCACCAGCTGCACATTGGAGAGCTCCAGAAACCCTTGACGGGTCTGACCGATGCCATTCAGCCCCGGGATGCCGACGATGGGATCGCCTGAAGCGGTGGTGTTAATGTAGTTGTTATCACCCAGCGAGTGTAGGTCAGCGGGGTTGATAAAATCCGCCAACTCCAGCTGACCGATGATGTTGGCCTCCGTCTGGCCCGCCTGGATCACGCTCACTGTCCCATCGGCCCCCACCGTAAACTGGGTCGTATCCGCCGGAACGGTGATCTGAGGCACTAGGGGATAGCCATCGGCGGTCACCACCGTGCCGTTGGCATCGAGCTTAAAACCGCCGTTTCGGGTATAACCGATCGTCCCATCGGGCAGCTCCACCTGGAAAAAGCCGTTACCGGTGATGGCGATATCGAGCTGGTTGCTGGTCTCTTTGAAGTTGCCCTGGGTGAAGATCTTCTGAATCGCCGTGGGGCGTACGCCTAGACCCACCTCCATACCGGTGGGGCTGATGGTGGTCGCGCTGGTGGAGGTGCCCGCATACTCCATCACCTGATACATCAGGTCGGCAAACTCCGCGCGCTGCTTCTTGTAGCCCGCTGTATTGACATTTGAGATGTTGTTTGAGACGGTGTCGATACTTAGCTGCTGGGCCTTCATGCCGGTGGCAGCGGTGTAAAGAGATCGGATCATAGCAGCTCCTTAAGCTTTAATCGTGGCGAGTTTGTTGATCGCATCGCCGTTGAGTTCATTCATGTGGGTGTCCATCACCTTCTGATACATCCCCACCAGACGGTTGGTCTCAATCAGTGCGGTCATCTCACTAACGGGGTTGATATTGGACTTCTCCAGATAGCCCTGGATGGTGAGATTCTGCCCCTCGGGCCGAACGGGCTCGGCGTCGGTTCGGTAGTAGTTGTGGCCGGTTTTTGTCAGCCATTTGGGGTTATCAAACCGCACCACCCCCAGCATCGCCAGCTCCTCAACATCCTCCAGATTATCCATATCCTGCAGATAGATACCCCCCTCGCTATTGATGGTGATCTGACGATCGGAGGGTAGCTGGATCGGGTTGCCGTCGTTATCGAGCACGCGAAACCCCTCTTTAGCCACCAAAAACCCCTGATCGTCCATCCGAAAGCTGCCATCACGGGTGTAGCGCACCCCGCCGGGGGTTTCGACGCTAAAAAAGAGGTTGGGGTTCTGAAGCGCCACATCCAGCGGATTGCTCGTCTGGGCAAAGGCGCCCAGATCGTGGTTGGTGTACCCTTCGACCACCTGCGGCACCCGAACCATGGCGCGGTTAAGGTGCTGCGCGGCATCGCGGGTGTGATTTCTTAGCGGCAGCTCATCGTGGGTCTCCTGATAGAGCCGCATATAGTCCCCAATCACCACATCGTCGCGCTTAAAGCCGGTGGTGTTGGCGTTGGCCAGGTTGTTGGAGATGGTGTCCAGTCGGTTAAACTGGGTCACCATCCCGCCGGTGGCTGAATAGAAGCCGGTCTGCATCGAGACTCCTTAGCAAGTGGCTACACCCGCTAAAGCAACGGCTATTCCAACTTTTCTAAATAGTCGCCCAGCAGCGGCTCGATATCCTCAAATGCACCGATCATCTGCGCCGTCTGGCCCAAAATCGCATCCTGCTCGATCCCGTGGCGGAAGTGTTCAGCCATCACCTCTTGCGCGATCGATTTGCGCACACCCTTCTGGCCTCTCATCTTAAGTGGCTCGAAGTAGGCTTCTAGCTCCTCCAGACACGGCTGCATAAAGCGCGGTGCGATCTGCTCCGCCTCCTGCCGATCGCCCAGTCCTGACTGGTTTAGAAAATAGACCAGCCCCTCCAGCACGATCGGCTCTAGCGCGTGTACACTCTCCACCCGGATATAGGCGCGCTCATCCCAGTGTGGCTGGGTAGCCTTCAGCCTCTCCTCAGGCAGCGCCCGATCGGCGGCCACCGGCGCCTTAGCGCATCCTCCCAGAAGCCACAAAAGCGCCGCCAAGAAAAGGAGACTAACGCGCCTCACGGGTAAGCTCCTC
>PWVP01000004.1 GCA_003561815.1 Campylobacterota bacterium
GGATACGGCGCAGGTTTTTCGGGCTAAAGCGCTCCCCCTTTTTCACCGGGACCACCACATAAAGCGATCGGCGAAAGCGGCGGTTATCCGCCTCGGCTTCGGGCCTGATCAGCGCCTTTTGACCCAGCGCACCATGCAACGCGTCACACGCCCGCTTTAGCGCTGCAAGCTCTTCAGGCTCGGCTGAAAAGGCGCTATCGGGCCCACCGAGGGTGCGATCGAGGGTAAAATGCTTCTCGATCGCCACCGCGCCGAGTGCCACCGCCCCCTGTGCGGCGACACTGCCTAGCGTGTGATCCGAAAGCCCCACCGGCACCTTAAAGCGCTCAGCCAGATAGGGGATGCTTCTGAGGTTGGCTTCCGATAGCGGCGCGGGGTAGGCGCTGATGCAGTGAAGCAGCAGCACCGATGCCGCCCCTTTGGCCGCCTCCAGCGCCTGGGCGATCTCGCTCTCATCGGCCAGTCCGGTGGAGAGGATCAGCGCCTTGCCCGTAGCCGCCGCTGCACGAATCAAACTGAGGTCGGTCAGCTCAAAGGAGGCGATCTTATAGGCTGGCGCACCGAGATCTTCGAGCATCGCCACCGCCGCCTCATCAAAGGGGGTGCTAAAGAGTGTGAGCCCGATCGCGCGGGCGTGCTTAAAAAGCGCACCGTGCCACGCGTAGGGGGTGTGCGCCTCCTCATAGAGTTCATAGAGCGATCGTCCCGCCCACAGACCGCCTTCGATCTGAAACTCCGGCCGATCGGAGCGGATCGTCATGCTTGCAGCGGTGTAGCTCTGGATTTTGACCGCATCGGCTCCGGCGGCTTTGGCCGCATCGAGGGTTTGTAGTGCGCGCTCTAACGATCCGCCGTGATTGGCCGACACTTCGGCGATGATATAGGGCGGATGATCCGCGCCGATC
Source organism: Campylobacterota bacterium (assembly GCA_003561815.1). Classification (GTDB taxonomy): domain Bacteria; phylum Campylobacterota; class Campylobacteria; order Campylobacterales; family SZUA-545; genus CSSED11-302. The sequence goes on from PWVP01000004.1 coordinate 906, forward strand.
GGTCGATTGTTTATCCGCATTGATGCCACCACCCCTCTTCTTTAGGTTCAAAACCCAGTTTTTCAAAAAGCCCGGTTGAGACGGTGTTGGCCGGATCGATCTGGGCACAGAGTGTCGCCGTGGGCACCAGTGTGCGCGCGAGCGTTATCGCCACTGAGGCGATCCCCTTCTTCTGCGCATGGGGGGCAATCAGCAGCGAAATCTCACACCCCGCTTCCAGTCGGCTCAGCCGCAGCAGTCCCGCCGCCTCCCCCTCGCACACCACCACCAGCGTCATGGCCCCGCTCTCGATGAGCCGCGCCTCCATCCAGCGGCGATGCTCCTGCACAGTGGGCACCTGCGGATGGCGACAGAAGCGGCGGATACCAGGGGTGCTCTGCCAGCCATAGATCAGCGCCTCATCCGCCGCCTCGATCAGACGCAATCGCACCGACTGACCAAAGCGGGTAGCCGCGGATGGCAGCAAAGTCAGCACCGCCCGCTTCACCCCGCGCCCGTCACACACCCTTAAAGCCGCTTGGCGCATCTGAGCGCACGCCGCCTCATCCAGCTTATCAAGCGCCTGCACTACTCGATCGAGCGTAAGCGCCTTTGCTTGGCCTAGCGCGATCGCCGCACCGGCCTGTGCGAAGGCTTCACAGTTGGCCCGCTGATTTTCCGCCAGCTCGACCATCAGCGTCGGCAGCCCCACACAGGCGCGCTCATAGGCGCTCACCCCCGCCGCACCGATGGCCAGATCCGCGCGGCTTAGCACATCCGCCAAAGAGGGCAAATCGCTCACCAGTGTCGCCTCCAACGATCGGGCCAGCTGCGAAAGCGCTTCAAAGCCGGGGGTTTGAGCGCTGGCCACCAGATCGATCGCTGCGTGCTTTAAGCGGCTCTTTCGCACCGCCTGAAGCAGCAGCCCGTAGAGCGCCCCATCGGCCGCGCCGCCGAGCGAAATCACGATCCGATCGATCCCGCTTGGCTTGGCGCGCCGCCGTGCGGCCGGATGCAGGGGTGCATAGGCGCTATCGAGCAGCGCATAACGGCTGCCCACCAGCAGCGTAGACGCTTTAGCCACCCGATCGTGCCAGAGAGACGAAGGGCGCTGTAGCGTGCTATCGAGCAGCCACTCTACCGCCTGATCGCGATCGCACAGCTCATCGATCGCGCCGATGCGTTCAGCGTAGGGGCGCATCGCCTGCTGCCACTGCGCTTCCAGCGCGTAGTGATCGACGATCATCCAGTCTAGGCGCCCCACTTTTTCCAGAAGCGACCGCATCTGCGCGATCTCCATCTTTAGCGGCACCCCCAGCCATGCCAGATGGGGCGGATAGGGGTTTTCGGGCACATAAGGCTCTGCGGGTGCGGGCAGCAGATGGCTCTTTAGCCCGGAATCGACCAGCGGCTTGAGACGGCTATCCGGGTGCGCACGGCAAAAAAAGAGCACCGTATGGCCCATGCGATCGAGCTGCTTAGCGAGGTTGAGGCAGCGCATCAGATGGCCGGTGCCGATTTTCTGGCTACTATCAACTCTAAAGGCGATCTTCATCGGCCCTCTTTCAGTGTATTAAAAAGTGCTTCCGCCACCGCCCAATCCTCGGGCGTATCAATATCCCACACCCCGCTGCGCGGCAACACCACACCGGCACTTTGGCCGCCCAAGACCGGCTTTTGGGCCATGAAGCTGCCCGCCCTACCCCAATAAAACTGCCCCGTATCGTGGTAACGCTCCGGCAGATCCTGGGTGCGGGTTTTTTCGTGTTCGCTCGCAATCAGGCGCGTATGGCCCCGCCTGTCTAGCGAAAGGGCGCGTTCGATCGGATGGGGGTAGGCGGTGATCGCGAAGGCATAATCCACGCCGCCGGCTAAAAGCCGATCATAGCCCGCTTGGAGCCGATCGGGCAGGGCAAAGGCGCTGGTGCCGTAAAGCAGGCAGACGGGGTGATCGGGCGGGGTGGCGAGATCGGCCAACACCGCGGCGGCAACCGCTAGTGAACTGGTGTGATCGTCTGCCAGATGGGCCGAACGCATCCGCACCACCGCCCCCGCTTCAGCAGCGATCGCTGCGATCGTCTCGCAGTCGGTGGAGACGATAATGGAGTCAAAGAGTCCGCTTTTTTGGGCGTGGGTGATGGGCCATGCGATAAGGGGCGAGCCGCAAAAATCGCGGCGGTTTTTGTGCAAGATTCGTTTGCTCCCCTTGCGGGCGAGGATCAGGGCGACGGGTTTCATCGCCCTATTTTAACCCAGAATCAGAAAAACAAAACCAAATGAGAGTAGAATTTGTGCCGTGAGGACAATCAGTAGATCTCGAGGATTTATCTCTAGTTTCATCGTATAGCTCCTTAAGTTGTGTTAAGGGGCGACGCCGTAACAGGGTTGAAACTATACAACATTGAGTGTGTGATTGTCAAGTTTTTTGCTAGAGGGGGAAGCAGTGCTGGTTAAAGAGATTATCATCGAGACGCTCAAACAGATCCAACGCGATCGGGTCACCGCCACGCCACAGGTGTACGCCAAGACCTTTTGCCAAGTGGCCAAACGGGCCGGACTGGAGATCGAGGAGTGCCGCCCGGCCAAGGCCTATATCGATCGGCTCCCCACCGCGCTGAAAGAGCAGGCCATCAACCGCGAGATTACCCAGATGGAGGATCTCGCGAGCTTTCTCATCGGTGAACTACGCCGTCAGGTGAGCTTGCCGCCCCGTCAGGCCGATCGGGTGGTGCGCATCCTGGTCGATCTGCTCGCCAAAGCGATGACCCCCTCCTTTGCCGCGTTTGATACCGCGCGGCTCAATGAGGTGATCGCCGCCATCGAAGAGGGGCCCGATCGGGTGCTGGATCCCAAATGGCAGAAGCAGGTTGTGCGGCTGGTGGCGGAGCGAATCGGCTTCGATCGCTCCCGGCTAAGCCAGGAAGCGGGGCGGATGGAGGCGGTGATCGAGTCGCTGCTCGGAGCGCTTAGCACCCTGCGAAGCGACACCGCCGATCGGGCCGAAGGGATCGAAGCGATCCACCAAAGCCTCATTGCCCTCGATCCGGAGCAGTTTTCCCAAGCGCTTTTTACCGATCTAAAGCAGAAACTCACCTGTCTGGCCAAGGAGCTCTCCGATCACGCCACCGGCATGGAGCAGACCCTAAGCGATCAGCAGCGCGAGATCACCGATCTCCACCATGAGATCGCCGCGCTAAACCAGAAATTAAAGAGTCTGGAAAAGGAGAATGCCGAAGACTACCTCACCCGCGTGCAGACTAAGCGCATCATCGATCTGCGCCTAAAAGAGGCGGAGCGGGATTTCGAAAACAGCGGCACGGTGTACGGGGTCTGTTTTCTCGACATCGATCACTTCAAAAAGATCAACGACACCTACGGTCACGAAGGGGGCGATCGCATCCTGCAGGCGATGGGAGAACTGCTCAACCGCCTCACCCCGGAGGGGGCGATGGGGGGTCGCTACGGCGGCGAGGAGTTTGTCGCGCTGCTGCCCCAAACGAGCGCGGATAACCTGCTCTCTTATGCCGAAACGATCCGCCAAGAGGTGGCGAGCAGCATCTTTCGCTATCAGGACCACTCCATCCGTCTCACCCTCTCGGCCGGTGTGGCGCTTAGAGACGAAGCGCCCACCATGGAATCCACCCTGCGCGAAGCGGATGCGCGGCTCTATCGGGCCAAAAACAGCGGGCGAAACCGCGTGGCGGGCAGCGAAAAAGTGGTATGATCGCGCCAACTCAACGCCGAGGTCACCGTGTCCGAAAACCGCTTTAACACCCTGCGTCAGCGCTACCGGCGCTTTACCTATGCACACTTCGATCTGCAGATCGCACCGCAGAAGCTGCACATCACATACCACTTTCATATCGACGGGGTCCACCACTTTCGCCCGACGCTAACCTTTTCGTTTCCGGGTGCGACCGATCTTAGTCGCTTTGAGCGCGCCGATCTGGAGCATCTGGCTTTTCATCTGGGTCTAGCGGAGATGCTGAGCTACTGGAAATGCACCTGCGCACCCACCGTCTGCATCGAAGCGGGTGCGCTGGCGCCCGAGGCGGTGCGGTGGTGGCAGCGGCTCTTTTTTGAGGGGTTGAGCGAGTTTGTCTATGTCAACCGCATCTACGCCGAGCCGGAGAGCTGGGTAAAGATCGAAGCGCCCGAGGGCACCTATGCGCTCAAAAACCGCCCGCTTCACGGCGCACTGCTGCCCATCGGCGGGGGCAAAGATTCGGCGCTTTCGCTCGATATTCTCGAAACGATGGGCCAAAAACCGCTGCTGTTTGCCATCAACCCCATCGCGGCGACCCGGCGCATCTGCACACTCTGCGATCCGGAAAACGCGCGCACCCTGACGCTCGAGCGCACCATCGATCCGCACCTGATCGCGCTAAACAAACAAGGCTATCTCAACGGCCACACCCCCTTTTCGGCGGTGGTCGCTTTCGCATCGGTCGCGGCGGCCTATCTGAGCGGCACTCAGGATGTGGTGCTCTCCAACGAAACCAGCGCCAATGAAGCCAACACGATCTTTAACGGCCACGAGGTCAACCACCAATACTCCAAATCCCTGCATTTTGAGCGGCTTTTTCGTGACTACAACACCCGCTTTTTTGCACCAGAGGTGAACTACTTTAGCCTCCTGCGTCCGCTGCATGAGATCACCATCGCCCGCGCTTTTGCGAAGCTGGAGCGGTTTTTGCCGCTTTTTAACAGCTGCAACCGGGGCGGGCGGGCCGATCGCTGGTGCGGCGAGTGTCCTAAGTGTCTGTTTAGTTTTATCATCCTCTCGCCCTTTCTCCCCCCCGATCGGCTCAAGGCGATCTTCGGGGCCAATCTGCTGGACAAAGCCGATCTCAAGCCGCTTTTTAACGAACTGACCGGACTGGATGAGGCGCACAAACCACTGGAGTGCGTGGGCACCTACGAAGAGGTGAAACTCGCTCTGTGTGAGACGATCCGGCGAGAGGATGCGCACCCGCTACCCGCTTTGCTGGCCGATTTTCAGGGGCGGGTGGATTGTGCAGGAGTTCATGTTCCGGAGGATTTTGAGGATCACAACCTCCCACCGGAGTACGAAGCGGCGCTGCGAAGGTATCTGGCGTGATCGATTCGCTCATCGCCGATCTAAACAGCACGCCGCGCATCTTGATCTTCGGTGCCGGCACAGAGGGGGCGAGCAGCTACCGCTTTTTACGCGCCCACTGTGCAGGAATCACCGTCGGTCTGCTCGATCAGCTCGCCGATCCGGACGCGCTGGCGCACCGCTTCAGCGAAGCCAAAATCCACGATCCCAAAAGCGCCATCGAAACACTCGCAGAGCACTACGATCGCATCCTGATCGCACCGGGCATCAGCCCCGAAAAACTCCCCGCCGATCGGACCCTACAGGCCAAACTCGACAGCCAAACCAACCTCTTTCTCAAACACTTCGGGCCCAAAACCCTCGCCATCACCGGCACCAAAGGCAAAACCACCACCGCGCTGCTGCTGGCCGAACTGCTCAAAGCCGCAGGCAAAAGCGTCGCACTGCTGGGCAATATGGGCCAACCCGCCTTCGAGGCGATCGAAGCGGGCACGCCCGAGTGGTTTGTGGCCGAACTCTCCTCTTATCAGCTCGCGCGCATACAGCACAGCCCCCATCTAGCGGTGGTGCTCAACTTTCATCAGGAGCATCTGGACTATCACCTCGGCTACGAAAACTATGTCGCCGCTAAGCTCAATCTAGCGCGCTTTCAAGGCGCAAACGATCACCTCTTTTTCCACGGCGGCTACCGCGAGTTCGGCCCGCTGGCGACGCGGCAAAACGCCACCAATTTTAGCCGGGCAGAGATCGCCGATCTAGAGGCGATCGGCCAACAAAAACAGCTCTTTTTGCACCCCGACACGCTGGGGGTTTTACGCGCTGTAAGCGACTATCTGGGCATCGATCGCCGCGCCGAAGCGCAGGCGTTAGAGCAGTTTCAGCGCC
>PWVP01000116.1 GCA_003561815.1 Campylobacterota bacterium
GCATTCATCGTCAGCCGCACGGGGACACTATCCCCCCCATGCACCCCGGTCCAGTCGTAGTATCCACCATGATCGACGCGGACAACCACCGAGTTGAGATTATCCGCCCCCAGCCAGAGCTCCCCGCTGGCATCGAAAGCCGCCAAAAACGCCTCCATCGTCTCATAGGTGGTGTTAATCTGCATCCGCTCCGCATAAGCGTTATCGCTCTCTAAAGAGACGGCGGGCCAGTAGCTGTTGTAGTAGTAGCGACCGTTGTAAGGCGAGATGGCGATCGCGTAGGGCTCATCGCCGCCTGAGTGAGCGGTGCTGTAGAGATAGAGTCCATCTGCTGTGACGGCCAGCACATAGTGGGTCGTGCCGACACGGCCCGCCTCAATCTGCTGAGTCTGGGGCCAGTCATCGCCCCCCAGCTGCACCGAAGCGCTGGCAGCTTTGTACGCACCCCCCTCACCCAGCACAATCTGATCGACTATATACCGATGGCTCAGCATATCAAAGCGACCGATAAAGACATACTCTCCATAGGTTGTAAGGCCCGGCGTGTTGGCGGCCCCCACCAGCAGATCGTTCCCCACAGGAGTGATATCATCCAGATAGCTGATGTCATACACCCTAAGATGGGAGCTTGTTCCATCCATGCCCTCATAGACACTGTACTCAACCGCCAGACGGTCAGGGGCCACAAACCCGATATTGATGATGCTGTGCGAAGCGATAGAGAGGGTATTGTGCAGATACGGCGTCTCCGGGTTGTTAATATCATAGAGCGCAATACTCTCATTAGAGGTGTCACTCACTGCGATCAAAGAGCGCTCCGCCAGAAGCGCAAACTCGGAGAGATTGGCGTGAAACGGAATATCCAGATCCGCCAGATGAACCATCGCGTACGGATCGGAGATGTCCAGCAGATCTAAAGAGTCCGCCGGACCGCCCGCCACCAAAAGCCAATTCTCATCCAGAGTGAAAGCGCCGTGGGCGGTTGTCGACTCTGCATACACCTGCTCCCACTCATCAAGCGGCGGATAGTTGACGGGCTCCTCTAGCAGGTTGGCGATGCTGTAGGAGCGAACCCGCATATTAAAGATCCCCTCATCGGGGTCATCTCGAGTCATAGAGAGAAACAGAAAGTCCCCTTTGATCACCAGATCGCGAAGCTCCATCGTGTAGTGATAGGCGTTTAGCCTGCGCCACTCAAGCTCTGACCAGTCGCCCGATGACGGTATCGTCGCCACGAAAAATGCCCGCTCACTGATCGCAAACAGCTTATCCTCAAAAAGCGCCACCCTCCTGGGATGACGCAGCGTCCCCTCATCATCAATCAACAAAGCTGTCGAGAGCACAGGCCCCAGATCGCCAAAGTCGGCCTCGATCGAAATCGGACACGCCTCCTGGCGCCAGAGCCTATAGTCGCTATGCTCCACCTCTGTACCGCCTGGCACATACCACTGCCGAAACACCAAAAGCTCGTCGGTCGTGTTTTCATCGAGCACCGTCACATCCTGATCGCCATACTCTACGCCATCCCCGGACTCAATCAAAAGCACACCGGAGAGCACGCTGTAAGGAAACACGATCGGCTCCCCCATAAACGCGTGGACAAACTCCACCTGCTGATTGTCCGGATCAAAGATGTAGCAAGCGTCCACATTACTATCCGCATACTCTACCCAAGTTACACCCGGGGTCGAGATATAGTGGGAGATGTCCATCGCATCGCCGTATAAGCTCTGCACATCCGCAGCCGACAGGGCCCGGTTGTAAATCCGCAAATCGTCCAGCAGCCCCCTAAAGGCATACTGATCATGGGCTGGATCTCCGGCCGCATCACTGCGCGTTCCCACATAAAGCGTGCTTTGCAGGTCAAAAGGGTCGCTTGCCCCCTCCTGAACAGTGAAATTCTCAATATGAACACCATCAACATATACTTTAGCCGAAGAGACCGTACCGGTTGAGGTGATCACCACATGGCGCCATGTGCCATCAAAAATATGAGACTGATCTATACATCTTCGCGCAAAAGGAAAGGTGTGGTTAAGCCCCCATATACAAAAGCCATCCGGGTCGTGATCGATTGAGTTGTGCGTATGATCGGTGGTGTTTTCAGGAACCGTCTGCATGATAATAGACTGGTTGATTTCAGTAGCAGCGTTGATCCAGAAAGCGTAGCTCACCTCATTAGACTGGGGCAGGGCCCCCTCAGCGCTTTTGAAGTAGGCCGCGCTCGCGCTAAAGTCAGCCGCCTGCCCGAACCGGCCGGGTGCAAAACTCACATCCCCATACGGCATCAGCAGATCGGCATTGCCAACACTATCATCTCCATTGCCGTCGAATGTGTAGTGCGCTACCAGCCCGCTCGTAATATCTGCCGATAGTGGCATGGCCACCAACATGATCCCCACCAACCAACGATATGGCCACCCCATAAAAGCCCTTTAGCGCCAACGATCCTAAACCGGCAGCATTAGATCAGAAGAGTCGTAATTATACCCTGGTTTTCGCTGTACTTTGCAACATTCTGGTTAAAGTGCCAACAGACGGCCACAAAAAGCAGCGCGCTAGCTGCCGCTAATGCGCCGCGCCACCACCTCGCAGGGGAGTTTTTTGGGTCCGGGGGGGATGTGCCACACCTCGCCGTTTTCGAGCACCGCTTCACCGCCCCACTGCTCTTCGCTGTTAAACTCCAGCTTCTCAATCACCTCCTCCATGTCCTTTTTGGCGACATAGAAGAAGATCTTCCCCTCTTTCTCTCTTAGCATCACTTTGGCCATTTTAAACTCCTTTTTTAATTCCGCTAACCGGGCAGAGCCCGGCTAGCTACGCTTGGGCCGCTATGGCCACTGAAGCAGCCGCCAAAAGCGGCTGTATTCACAACGAAAACAGCGCCTGAAAATGGGCTGTTTTGGTTTTGGGCACATCCAGCACCGCCAGATCGTCGATCATGTGCGCCGCATCCTGGGTGCTAAAGAGCGCACTGCTCACCCCCGGTGTGCTGGCCGCGTACTGCAAAGCGTACTGCACCGCATTTTCGAAGCCGCCACCCAGCAGCGCGGCAGCCTTGGTCGAAAAGGGGCGTTGAAACAGATTCATCCGCAGCAGCGAAGAGCTGGTGATTACCTCCAGACCCAGCGCATTGGCCGCGGCGATCGGCGCATAGTAGCGGCCATCTTCCAGCGGCTGATTGGCGTAGGCGTAGGCGTGGGGTTTGGCCAGATTGTGCGGCAGCTGAATAGCCCTAAAATGGTGATTTTCACCCCCTACCTCCCGGGCGATACGGACCAGATCGAGCAGACGCATATACTCCATATGCCCCTCCTCCCAGACAAAACCGTTCCAGCTCGCCACCCCGTACGCCCCGATCGCGCCCCGATCGGCCATCTTTTCAAACGCCTCAAACGCCGATCGCACCCGATCCAAAAACACCGCATAATCGATATGACCCAGCTGCATCTCGGGATTGTGCAGATAGAGCAGATCGAGCGCTTCGAGCCCCAGATTTTCCAGTGACCAGCTTAGACTCTTTTCCAGATAGGCCGGACTCATGCAGTGCTGATCGGTGATGATCTCTTCAGCCGTTGCCAGACCGGGTGCGATCACCTCTTTTTCGATCCACTCATAGGGGTTTTTGGGAAAGGGATAATCCAGCGGCAAAAAGCCCGCTTTTGAAGCCACAAAAAGCTCTTCGCGCTTTACTTCACCCGCCAATGCGGCGATCGCCTGGCCGATCTCGCGCTCACTCTGGCGAAAGCGGTAGTTCACCGCCGTATCGAGATGATTGCACCCGTTTAAGATCGCCGCTTCGATCGCTGATTGGTAGCTAAAATCGTAGGCCGCCTCCCAGTAGGGTTCGGGGGTGAAGCTGCCCACCCCTAGACGGCTCACCCTCACCCCGCACAGATCGCCATAGGCATCCGCGTGGCGGTTTTGACGCGCGGCATAGGCGGTGGTGGCTTCTGCGGTGGCGCGTTTCATGACTGCGCTTTTTTCTCGCGGTGGGCTTTGAGATAAGCGAGCTCAGAGGCCACCTCATCATCGAGCGTTTCGGCACTCTCAATCTCATCTTCGCGGCAGCCAATCAGCCGTCCGCTCTCGATAAAGTCCACATCGTAGACCCGAATCACCTGCAAAAAGCTACCCATATGGCGGACATACCCCTCCTCGCCCGCGTAGGCGAGATACTCGCCGATCGGCACAAAAGCATAGGTGCCGTCGTTTCGCACATCGCGCTTGAGCCGCACCCGCTGACCGATCTGAAAAAGGGGCAGATCCGCATCGCGATCGCTGATGCTATCGTGTTTGATATCACTCATTGGAGGCCACTCAAGCCTGTCTCTTGCGGCGGCGAGAAGTCGATGGTCGGCGTGCTGGTGCAACCGCTCTGCTCGGTGTTGCACCCCACCTGTGTGGCACAGGCCAAACAGCCGCCGGGCTTATCCATCATCCCCCAGATCTCCGCCGCGCTAGGCGCATAGCCCGACTCGAAGCGTTTGACGATGCTTAGCAGCGCGAAGCGGTAGATCTCCAGCAGCCGCGCTTCGTCGGTGATGGCCAGCGCCTCGACTTTGGCCACCTGCTCGCCAAAAAGCCGCAGGATATGAAACCGCTTGGCATGCACGAGCGACTCCTCGCATGTGATCTCAAAAAACTCGAGATAGTCGGTGAGGTTGTTGAGCTCTTTAAAGTGGGCTAGGCTAGACATGGCTTAAACCTTTCGTAGTTCTCAAGCGCTTTTTGCAGCCACTTATCCCCCTCCTCAGCAAGCTTATCAAGCGTCGGGAAGCTAAAGCGGTGCGCATCGCGGAAGGTCTTATCCATCAGCACCACAGGGCCACAGAGCACCACGCCGCGGCCAAACCCCTCGTGGCTCATCTCCATTACCACACTGGCCATCTGCGTGCTCTCGCGCTCAAAGGAGACCGCCACCGCCTTCAGCAGCATCTTCAGGTTGGTCGTCACCTCCTCATCCACATCGGCGATCACGGGAATCTCGGCTAGCTGCTCTTTGGTTTTGACAAACTTCTCGCGCAAAAGCGCCTCATCGGGCTTATTATCCCAGCTGCCGAACTGATCGAGCGCGCGCACCTGCGCGACCAGATTGGTTAAAAAGGGGCTCTCACGCATCCAGGCTCCCTTCGCGGGCCAAAATCCGCTTTATCCACGGCGGTGGATTGGTGGAGACCATCTGACTTAGCTGCTCGCACGCCGCTTCGATGCTTTGGGGCTCACTCAGCTTGATCGGGTGGATACGGCTTTTGATCACCTTGGCCGCTGCGGTGGGGCCGATCGCCTCACAGTAGAGGATGCTCGCCCCGGCAATCGCCTCAATCCGTGCCGCGATCTTGTCATCTTCGCGATCACCACTACTGGCAACCTGTACCATCCCGACGAGTCGATGCCCCTGCTGATCCACCTCATGGATGGCAAACTGCGTGGCCCATCCGAAGTGATCGTTGATATTGACGCCATCTTTGGTGGCAAATGCGACTTTCATGCCCTCTCCTTTTGGGGAAACTCCCCCTATTCTAGCCTTTTTAGTGGGCAATTTTATTTGCCACGGTGGCTAAAAAACGGGCACTTCCGTGATAGAGCTGCGCACTTTCGAGCTGACCGCCCAAACGCTCCCACTGCGGAAAACCCATCTCCAGGTGCTTACGCCCCATGCGGTGGGCTAGCGCCTCGCCGTGACTACCGCAGATAATCAGATCCCAAGGCTCCTTTATCTGCTCCACATCCCACAAATCCCCTACCCTAAAAGGGGACAGGCTACTTTTTTCATACCCGCCCTCATCGGTGGGGGTGATAAGCGTGCATTTAGCCCCCGCTTCGCTCAAAAGCGCGGCGATGGAAACCGCCTGATCCGCCTCGAGCGCCAACACAATCCGCGCTTTGCCCAGCGTGAAGTGGCTATCGAGCAGCATATCCTGAAGCCGCGCGCGCCACCGCTTCACAGACGCGGGGACCGCCCGATCGGATCGATCGTCAGATGAGAGTGCCATCAGCTCACCGATCAGCCGATCGGTCGCCCCCAAACCGCCGATATGATCCAGCGCGATCGTCTTCATCGCCGGATTTTTGGCCGCGAGCAGACGGGCGGCGCTTAGCATCGATCGGCCGATCGCCACCACTGCGCAGCTTTCACCCAGCTGGCTAATCGCCTGAATGCTCACGCCGCCCTGGGTCATCGTCGCCTGTTTTTCGCCCAGATGGCCATCCATGCTTTCGCTCAAATCCGGCAGCGCCACCGCCTCGAAACCGAAGCTCTCGACCAGCGCCTTAAGATCCTCCACCTCGATCGGCGTCATACTCGCATGGGGCAAAATCGCCACCTTTTGTGTCACCGACATACACGGCTGGACCAGCTGCGTAATCAGCGCCTCGGTTGCCGCCGCCCAGCCGCTTTGCAGGCCGCCGATATAGTCCGGCGTGCTGACCCAGACGCTTTTTTGTGTGAGCGCGGCGGCGATGGAGCGCAGATCGTCACCTTTGGTCTCGGTTAGGCCGGTGCTGATCAGCCCCACCAGATCGGGAGTGACTTTAGCGAGGATGTTGCCGATCGCCTCGGTGACAATCTCATCGCCCCCGCCCAAAACCGCGCTAATATCACTCAGCGCCGTGGTTTGCACGGGGATCGGGTCGTGAAAGTGGCGGGTAAAAAACACCTTGCTAAACGACGCGCACCCCTGCGCACCGTGAATCAGCGGCATACAGTGTTTCACGCCCAAAAACGCCAGCATCGCGCCCATGGGGGCCGAAAGTCGGGTCGGATTGACGGTTAATGCCTCCATGGAGCCTCCCGATTGGCCACTTTGAAGACCGGATTATCCAGTGCGGCAATCACATCTTCACCGAAGGCCACTAAACCATCATAGCCGCCGTAGCTCACCTTTTTTTCCTGATTGACATCCACAAAAGCGATCTTTTTTTTCAGCGCGGTGTAGAGGCTGCGTCCCCCGGCGAGCAAGATGTCCGCCTGCGTATCGGCGATCACCTTGGGCTGCTCGACGGCCGGTTTGGTCATCAAAACCCCCTCTTCGCCCAGATATTCCCGCGCTTTGGCCCGATCGGCCTCGGTGGATTTGCCCACCGCTGTGGCCACCACTTTGAGCCCAATATCCTGCAACGCACTGGCAAAGGACCACGCTTTATTGCCCCCGGTGTTGAGCACCGCCTTTTTGCCCGCGAGTCGGGTGCGGATGGGTTCAAGCTGCTTTGAAAGCTTCGCCTCTTCTTCAGTGATCACCGCTTCGGCCCGATCGATCAGCGCCGCGTCGCCAAAGGCGCGTACGATAGTGCGGATCGCCTCCGAGGTGTCGCGCTGCCCATAAAACGAAACCGACACCCACGGGATACCGTATCGCTCCTGCATCTTGCGCGTGAGTGTCACGAGCGACTGGGCGCAGACGATGACATTGAGCCCCGCGCGGTGGGCGGTGCGGATAGCGTCGATCCGGCCATCGCCGCTGAGCGTCGCGCGTACTTTGATGCCGATCTTTTCCAGAACCGGCAGGTAGCGCCACATATCGCCGGTGACATTGTATTCGCCAATCAGGTTGATTTCATAGGGTGCGGTGGATTCGGGCTCCAGCGTGCCGATCAGATGCTCCAAAACCGCTTCACCTGCCAGCCGGGAGCCGAAGTTTTTGCTCCCGATAAAACCCGGTGCATGAACCGGCACGATCGGCAGGCCGTACTGCTGTGCCTTCTCGCGGCAGATGGCGTCGATATCATCACCGATCAGCGCGGTGACACAGGTGCTGTAGATAAAGATCGCTTTAGGATTAAAGGTGTGCATCGCCTCATCGATCGAGGCACTGAGCCGCTTTTCACCCCCGAAGATCACATCGTTTTCGCTGATAGCTGTGGTGAGTCCCACCTGGGTAAGATCGCGTCCACTAAAGCTCGTGGGTGTCGCGCGGGTCTCCCACGAAGCGCCCAGACAGGTGATCGGCCCGTGGACGATATGGGCCGCCTCAGCGTAGGGAAACAGGCTAATCTGTGCCCCCTCAAAGGCACAGCCGCCGGTGGTGGCACCGGGTGTGGGGCGATTGCAGGCGGTTTTTTTATTGGTGTGATGATCGCAGGCGCTCTCGTTGAGAAGCTCTTTGGGTGCGGTGAGCATCGGCAACCCCCTTCACAGGACATTGCCGATAGTATAGGAAAATATGGGCTCTATAGGGGCTTGTCTATGATGAATAAATCAGCACTACATCTGCTTTAAGACATAGACCACCGTTGCAATCACGGTAACTGCGATCAAGACCCCCAGCATAACATCTACCATAGCGGTCTCCTTTGCAGTTGGGTGCCGTATTGTACCTAAAGCGCTTAAACCGGTGGCGGCGGTGGCGCCTCAATCCGCTCGCTCTGGGGGGCTTTAGCGGGGTGATTTTCACCGGTGGTGGCCGTGCTGCTTTCGCCCCCGCACCCTTGCATCCAGGCGGCGGTGGCGATCAGTAGCGCCAGCAGTGCGATAGTCGCTCTCATGGCTGCTCCTTCGTATGGATCCAGACCCCCTCAGAGGGGGCGATAGTGTCGATTCGGGGGGTGTCCACCAGCTCGGTGGTATCCAGCGCGGCGCTGTGGATATAGACCTGCCACTCCCCTGCACGGTAAACCCAGAGGGTGATGGGCTCCAGTCCGCTCGCCGCCACCTCCTGGGCCAGATCGGCTGGATCGATCGCGCGGTGCAAGCCCACCAGATTCCAGCCGGGGCTAAGCTCAGGCAGTGCATCGACCGCACCCGAATCGGCGGCCAGATGGAGCCTAAGCGTCTCTGTCTGGCGGCTTCTAAGCCAGAAGCCCTCCTGAGAACTCAGTGCCGTCATGCGATCGAGATGGGGTTTAAACCCTTCGGGCTTGGCCGCATAGTGCCGCCAGCCGTGCTGATCGTAACTTAACAGCTGCTCGATAGCGGGGTGAACACCGAAATTCAGCGCCAGCTCGAAACTGCCAAACTCCGCTTTGTGCGGCAGCGAGAGGAGATTCCAGCCGCTTCGCAATTCGATCGTGCTCGCCTCAACCGACGAGACGGTGATATCCCGCCCGCTCACACCGCTCTGGGCGATCGTAAAGGTGCTGGCCTGATGGCGGTGTGCGCCGCCGCCGTGCCAGGCTGGGATCTTCTCTAGAGCCAGCTCAGGCTGCGCATCGAGCAGATAGAGCCCCACCCGGTAGCTTTTGGGCGCCTGGGTGGCCGGAACAGCGATGGTGTACGCCCCCTGCGTCGGCGCATCTACGAAGGTAAAGTAGCCATCTTCGCGCTGAGCAATCACAATCGCCTTATCCAGATCGGTTGCGTTGCTAATCAGGCCGCTGATACTCACCCCCTCGATCGCACTTAGCGTGATCGATCCGGGCAGGCTCTCTGTCTGGAGGATATCTGCCTGGGCGTAGTAGGGGGTGGTCTCTTCGCTGCTGTAGTAGCCCTGAGCGACCACCGTGCCGCTGGGCGTATCGAGCTCATAGCCGATAATGTAGCGATCAAACCCATCCTCCTGGGGCAGCACCAGATCAAACGGAAGCACCGAGCCGCCATCGGCTGTAAGCTGCGTCTGCACCCGATGCCTAAAGAGGCTGCTCTGGCCCAGATCCGCCGGACGGGCGAAGATACTCACCCGCTCGCCAGCTGGCAGCGTCATCTCAAGCACACCCTGTAGCCGCGTGCCGCCCATTAGCTGGAGACTAAAGCTCTCAGGGGGCGCACTAAAGCCCTCGACCTGATCGTGATAGGCCAGTGTGGTGCCATCTGCGCCCAGATACCCTTCGATCACCAGCCCCTCATCGACCCCCTGCTCCACCCGGTACCCATAGACCAGATCGCCCCCCTCATGCGCTGAGAGCTCAAAGGGTACGCTCTGCTGACCGGGCTGGAGCGTGACGAGCGTGTCCGCCACCGTCTCATCGCTGAGGCGATCGCGCGCCCAGATACGCACCACCACCGGCTCATCCAGGCTGATCCCCTCCGGACGAGTCAGGGTGTAAGCAGGCTCCGGCGGAGATGGCGGGGTGGCGCCAGAGGGGGTGTAGCTGTAGGTCAACCCCATCCGCGCTATGCGCCGATCTATGAAGATCATCTCAAGCCGATCGTAGCCCGCACTGTAGCTAAGGGTGTAGTCATCCAGATAGACCCCTTCCCGCCCTATGGTGCAAGCCGCCAGATCTTCGATGCACTCTGCAATGGTGTCATTAACCACCCGCCAGCCCGCCTGCCAGCTGCCGCTATCATTGCTCAGGTATACGATGTAGCGATCGAAACTCATGCCCATATAGACCGATTTCTGGGCCAGGATATGGGCGTGGCCATCGCCATCGATCGCTGCACTGACGAAGCCTGTCAGATCCAGATCGCCAGCTGCTGTCTCTAGTGTCCAGCTCTGGCCACCATCGCTGCTACGGGTCTGGACGATGCCGTAATTGGGGTTTTTATAAAAGAGATGAATCGTCTCATCCTCTAGCAAAAGCTCAAAGCGGCCCGATACGGCATTTTCGTAGCTCGCATCGGGCAGGCTGCTCACCTGCCAGCTATCGGCCCCTTCGCGTCGGGCGTGGATGAGATAGTTTCCACCAAAACCGCCATAAACATAGTGGATGACGCCACCCTGGCTAATGGCGATCTGACCACTTCTGCCAACCTGGTTGCCGCTATTATCCTCCGTGCCGACCACCTCAATCTGCCAGCCACCTTGATAGGTGGCATAGGTCGCTTGGTTTTCGCTATCCTCAGAGCGCTGAAAGACCAGATGGGGCTGACCGTCTGCATCGAGTGCGAGATCGAGATCAGAGACAAACGACTGGTCGATCAGCGGCTCTAGCGGCTGCCAGCTCTGGCCCCCATCCAAGGTGCGATACAGATGGATCCTGTCAATGTCGCCAGATACATAGGCGATCGCCGCCTGACCTTTATCGTTGGTGGCAATCGCCATGCGATCGTAACCATCGGCGTACGCATCGCTGAGTAGCTGATGGTGCTGCCAGCTCCCGCCACTCTTTACCGCTACGCGCAGCTCGTTGGCACCCTCTAGCGGATCGTAGTCCTCGATATCGCCACTATAGAGGGCAAAGGTGCGGCCGTAGCCGTCGGTAGCCGCCCGCAGATAGCGCCTCATCTTCATCCCGCCATCCACGCTCTTTTCAGGCAGCCACTGGCCCACCTGAAGCGTCGCCGGGGTCGGCAGGTAGCCAACACCATCCGTTGAAAAGGGGCCGCCTAGCTGCTTTTCGCTGTTTGAGCCCCAGGCGTACCACACCCCCTCTGTGGTGATGGCGTAGTTGTGGTGTCTGCCCGCATAGGCTCGATCGACACTCCCCCCCAGATCGACGATCTGAGGGGTGCTCTCAGAGTCTGTTTCCCCTGTGCCCAGCTGCCCCTGGTCACCATCCCCCCAGGCGTAGAGCTGCCCCCCACTCACCGCCAGCGCATGGGAGTGGCCCGCAGCGATCGCGCTCACATCAGTGAGCACAGGCGAAGCGACCATATCTTTATCTGTCGTGGTGCCATCGCCCAGCTGGCCGCTGCTATTTAAGCCCCAGGTGTAGAGATCGCCATCGCCGGTGAGCGCCATATTAAACCGCCAGCCCGAGGCGATAGCGGTGATATCAGAAAGCCCACTCACAGGGTAGGGGGTGCCGGTATCGCCGTGGCTTGAGCCGTCATGGCTTCGGCGCCCCCAGGCGTAGACCTCACCCCCATCGGTTAGCGCCAGCGATCGGCTATGGCCCGCATCAATCGCCACGATGGTCCCCGCAATCGAGCCGATATGGGTCGCAATCGGACTGGAGCGGCTGGTGGTGGTACCATCGCCAAGACCCATGGAGTTGTTCCAGCCCCAGGCGTAGAGGGTGCCACTCTCATGCAGCGCCAGCGCATGCGCCTCCCCTGCGGCGATGGCGACAATCCCCTCTAGATAGTCTCCCCCCATTGCGCCGCCAACCACCGGCATGGGGGTGTCATAGCTGCCATCGCTCTCCCCTATCCCGAGTCGGCCATTGCTGTTATCCCCCCAGCTCCAGACGGTGCCATCGCTCTTAAGAGCCACCGAGAAGTTCGACCCGGCCTTTACAGCGACAACATCACTCAGCCCCGGGTGGGTCAGTGGCGTAAGGGCGATCGGCACCATGACCTGATCGATCCCCAGCTGGTCTTGATCGTTGCTGCCCCAGATGGAAACGGTGCCATCGGCGTTGCGCCGAAGGGTGTGGCCCGCGCCTGCAGCGATCTGCTCCGCATCGCCCACCACGCGGACAATCTGTGTCGCGGTTTTGGTGTTGTTCTCACTATCGGTGACGCTCAGGGTGGTGCTGTAAAGACCCGGCTCATCGAAGGTGTAGCTAAAGTGCTCTGAGAGGGGCTCCGCCCGATCGTCATTCATCTGCCAGGTGATATCCAGCGGCTCATGGAGCGCCTCAATCTGGGCGGTAAAGCTCACCTCCGATCCCACCGGCACACTGCTGCCGCCATCGCGAAGCAGTGCGATATTGAGCACCTCAGGGAGCGCACCCAGTGCGCCCAGCGCCTGAAGCTGTCCGATATCAGCAAAGCTGTCACCCACCTCCAGGCTCCAGAGCCCATTGGCGCTCAGGTGCGCCTGCTCAGCGAGCATACTATCGCCACTGTTAAGCTCATAGTGCACCGTGATATCCTCCGCACCCGCCGGGATCGAGAGGTTGAGATCGGCGGTTGTGGCCCCTGAGGCGATCACTATCTCCTGATAGGCGATCGGATCCCCGCTGCTATCTTTTACGATCACCGTCAGGTTGGTATCCTCCACATAGGTTTTAGAGAGCGAGAGGGGGCTCTCCAGGCTCTCATAGCCCAGGGTGTTGAGATAGCCGTGGGTGGGGCTGAGCAGCACCCGCTCAGGATACTCTCGCCAATCGCCCGTCTGGGCGCTTCCTAGCTCACCGGCACTACTGGCCCCAAAGCTCCAGACACCGCCATCGGCCGTTCGCGCCAAAGAGTGATCGGCTCCAGCAGCGATATGGGTGACCCCCTGCAGGTGATCGATCTTTACAGGGGAGGTCTCAATAAGGTTGCCATAGCCCAAGCCAAGCTGAAGGTCTTTGTGGTCACCAAAGCCCCAGAGGTTGCCCGATGCATCCAGCGCCAGCGAGAACGCACCGCCCGCTTCAATCGCCACGATCGGCTCTGGCAAATCGATCTTTTGTGGCAGATAGCCATCGTCTGTGTGGCCCAGCCCGAGCTGGCCTTCATCGTTCTGACCAAAGCTCCAGACATCACCACTGCTATCCAGCACCAGAGAGTGGTTGGCCCCGGCCGCAATCGCGACCGCATCGATGCTTGCATAGCCGGTGATCCGCTCTGGGTAGTCGCGATCATTTGGGCTATCATTGCCCAGCTTTCCGTTTTCACCCTCCCCGAAGCTCCAGACATCACCGTAAGCATCCAGTAGCAGATGGTGACGATTGCCTGTAGCGATGGCAACCACCGGACCAAGCCCATTCGCCTCAAGCGGTGTGGGCGCTGAGATGGGATCACCATAGGGGCCCAGATGCCCGTCATAATTTCCCCCAAAGACAGAGACCACCCCGTAACGATCGAGTATCATCGAGTGATTCACGGCAGCATCCACCGCCACAACCCCTTCAGAGAGAATCTCAACAGGGGTGACATAGTTCCACTCAGTACTATCTTTCACCTGGCTATCGTCGTTATCCCCCGTGCCCCAAAGAGAGCCATCCTCGCGCAGAATCAGCGTGTGCCACTGGCCGCTTCTAATCTGCGCCACACGCTTATCCACCAGCACCGCATCGGGGGTTGTGCGCACATCATCATCCCCCACCCCCAGCACGCCTGTTAAGCCGGCACCAAAACCCCAGGCCTGACCGGCACTGTCAATCACAAAAGAGCTCTCATCACCCGCTGCGAGACCGCCCTGATCGTCCATCACCCGCACCAGCACGGTATCAGAAACCCCTCCAAGCTGCTCTGCCGTAGCGGTCACATGATAGAGCCCCGGCTCGCTAAAGGTGTGTGCAAAGCTCTCGCCCCCACTCTCGCTGTGGCCATCGCTGACGCTCCACTGCACACTTTCGCCGGGCAGCGCTTCACTTAGCTCCACCTCGAAACCGACACTCTCGCCGGGCATCACCACCGCCTGATCGGCATCAAGCGCCACCCAGCGGGGATAGAGCAGTGTGGGCTCGCCCCGATCATCGGTATCACCCAGACCTAGCTGCCCATCATCGTTTCCGTTGTATCCACTCCAGCCCCAGAGGCGATCGCTGCTATCCAGGGCAAGATAGTGGGCGGCCGAACCGGAGACCTGGACGATATCGCTTAGCTGCGCCTCGCCGCTCTGGCCCCCGGGCACGCGCGCGGGGGCGGTTTTATTCTCTCCAAAGAGGGCGTTCGAGCCGTGCGATCCGATGGTCCAGATCTCGCCACCTGCTGTGCGGGCAAAGGCGTATCCGATGCCCGTATCGATCGCCTCCACCCCCTGCAGATAGGCATCACCACTCTCGCCACCGTGAACCTGCACCGGAAGAAAACAGCTAAAGCTGTCATTGATGCCTTGATCCAGACACGCCTCTTCATCCCCTAGCGTGCCGGAGAAGTTCCTTCCCCAGCCCCAGAGGGTGCCATCGCGTCTCAGGGCGAAGCTGGAGCCGCTGACCCCCCCGATGGCAACCGCCTCCTCAAAAAAGCCCCGATCCGTATCGCCCCCCAGTGCGCGGCGGGCATAGAAGCGGTGGCCGCCATCATCACCTGGAACACCCAGCGCGCTGCTGCTGCCCCAGGACCAGACGCTCCCATCGGCCCGAAGCGCCACGGTGTGCTGGCCGCCACTGGAGATCTGGACGATATCACTCAGGGGTGCGTCGCTCTTTTTCATCGCCGTGACGGGATCGCCGGAGTCGGTAGCAGTGACGCCGCCATCGCCCAGTTGTCTGGTAAAGCCGTTGTGGCCCCAGCTGAGCACATGGCCATCTTTATTCAGCGCCACGGCGTAGTTGGCCCCGGCGGCGATGGCGATGATATCTTCAAGATCCTCCACCTTAACCGGAAGGGTGGCGGTCAGATCCCCCACTGCGCCAGATCCTAGGCGATCGTTGCTATTGCTCCCCCAGGCGTAAACGGTACCGGCCTCTGTCAGCGCCAGAGCAAACGGATCACCATCGGCCATCTGCCCGCTACCACCAGCGGCGATGGCGACGATATTCTCCAGATAACCGGTACCATCTGCGCTTCTCACCCGCACCGGGGTGCTCTCATACCACCCCTCCGTGCCGATACCCAGCTGGCCATCGCTGTTATCACCCATCGCCCAGAGGGTGCCATCTTCCCGTAGATGAAGCGAGAAGCCATATCCGCCAGCCACCTGCGCTTGCACCTCACCGCCATAGACCCGGATGAGATGGGTGCGGCTGATGGGCTCACCTAAAGCGCTCTCACCCTCCCAGCCGATCGCATAAATACCCGGCTCGCTGAAGGTGTGGCTAAAGGTGTCCCCACCCGCCTGCTCTTGCTGATCGTCAACGCTCCACGCACCGCTGCTCTCATCCAGATCATCGGCCAGAAAAAACGAAGCTTCACTCCCCACCGCCACAGTAGGGGGGCCATGGATCAAGCGTGGCGTAATCGCGGCGACATGGCTCCCCCAGTCGGTAAAGCTGCCCCCGGCAAAGAGAGTCTCCCCCCCTGCAGAGGCGAGGGCATAGATGGCATCACCCGACCCATCGCCCAGATCGTACCAGGCGCCACCCGCACCGTAGCGGAGTATTCGCTCCTCGAAGCTACCCCCGGCATAGAGCTCCCCATCATCACTCATTAGCAGTGCGCGCGCACCCTCAAAGGACCCAATCTGGCTCCACTGCTCACCAGGAGGGCTATCAAAGCTCATACGGTAGACGCCCCCCTCCCCGGCAGCATAGAGACTCATCCCGTCGCTACTCAGCACCAGATCATAGATCGGCCCATCGATATCCTCATCCACACTGAGCCAGTTATTGCCATCCCATATTCCGATATAGCTGGCTGGATCTCCATTGCTGTACTGGGCAAAGTCGCCGCCAAAGAAGATCATATTTCCCCCTGGCTGAACCAGCACACTGTAAACCGTCCCATCCACACCTGACTCTAGGAATCCATCAAGCGAACTCCACTCTGATCCATCCCATCGGGCCAGATTGGATGCGTAAACCGTGCCGTCCTCAAGCGCAGTAAAGGTCCCGCCGATATAGAGGGTCCCGGCAGGATCAAAGGCGATCGCCCGCACCTGGCCTGTCTCTATCCCCAAGCCCAGAGAGCTCCACTCCTCTGTTTCAAGATCGTAGGCGGCAATGCCACCACCCACATCCCCAAAGGCGCCCCCCACATAGAGCCGCCCATCACTGGGGCTAAAGGCGAGATCGTAAATTACGCCATCGAGGGTGTCGATGAGGCTCCACTGAGAGCCGTCCCACTCATACAGCCTGCCTTCGACTGCAGAGGGGTTGGATCCCACAAAGAGCCGGCCATCCTCAGAGTATGCCATCGCCCGCACTTCGCCATTGACCCCCTCACTGTCTGTCGTACCTGCCAGCGGGAACCAGTCATCACCAGAAGCCTGAAGCGCCGTCGCCAAAAAAAGGAGCGCGACAACCGTTTTTAGGGTGTTTTTAATAGCTGTTTTCATCCTCTATCTCCTCCCCTTAAAGATGCCCTCGGCTGTGCCGCCACTGCCGCTGGCACTGAAGCTGCCGCCGGTTGACTCGGCCCCGGGGCCATAGAGGCGACCATCGAGCCGCCCCGATTCGATACTCACGCTTGAATCCCCCCCGGCGCTGAGACCCTCGGTGTGATAACCGCTACCGGCAATCGCGCCGCCGCTGACTCCGATATGCCAGTGCTCGCCTCCGGCATCGAAGCGGATATCGCCCCGGATAGGGTTGCTGCTGCCAAAGTGGATATTCATATCAAACTGGCCGTTTTGCATTCTGTGCGCCTGATCGACCGTGCCCTCCACGCTGCCGCTGTAGCCATAGACCGATCCGATCTCCATCAGGTGGGCCACGGTGCTTTCAGGGGTGAGATCGCCGCTGACATACCCCTCTACGATCTGATCGGGGGCGGGGTTGTCGGTGGGCGTGCTCACCCAGAAACCCCAGCTGGTGTAGGGGTCATCACCGCTTAGCTCCATGCGGTGGGCGGTGGGGGTCTCGATCGGCTGATCGGGCGCAGCCTCCTGAATCTCCTCTGCGCTGATAAGCTCCTCGGTGCTCTCCTCTGCGGTGACGGCTGCTACGGTGCTCTCGGCTAAATCCTCACTATACTCACGCGTATCGGGAAGCTCCACGGGGTCAATCTCCTCAGGCTCGCTCTCGATCTCACGAAAGGCGATCTCCTCCTCTTCGCTCGCCTCTTCAGAGGTGGTGCCCAAAGCCAGATCCTCCTCCTCGCTGGCCTCCTCAGAAGCGATGGTCTCCTCGCTAGCAGCCTCCTCTTCGGTGGCCTCTTCCTCGATCGCTTCCTCTTCGGTGGCCTCCTCTTCAGCCGTCTCCTCCTCGGTCGCTTCGGCAGGCTCGATGCTCTCATCGCTCTCCTCCTCGATCACCACCTCATCGGGGTCGATCACCTCGCCGCCGCCGCCCGCTTCGCTGGCGAGACTCTCCACCTCTTCAGGGGTGTAGGCCACCGGAGGTGTGGGGGGCTGACCCATGCGGGTGCGCGTTAGCTGCCCGGCTGAGACCTCCACACTCTGCCCCTCAGCCTCCACCACAATCACCCCTTCGGTGCAGGCGATGGTCTCATCCTCCGGCTGGATGCTCATCAGCACCTGAGTGCCGCGAATACCGATGGTCGCGGTGCGCGTCTGCATCTGAAATCGATCCGGATTGGCCCGCCCCACCTGACCGGTAACCGCGCGCAGCGCCCCTTTGGCCGCCCCGAAGCGCACCTGCGAATCGGCTGCATTGGCCTCATCGTAGAGAAAGGTCTCGATATTGAGCTCCGCGTTTCGCCCCATGGTGATCACCGTGCCATCGGCAAAGCGCAGCTGCGCCCTGGCATCCTCACCGGTGTGGACAATATCGTGCTCTTTTAGTGCAAACCCGCTCGCTGCTGCCAGACTCTGGCTCTCGCGTTCGATGCTCACCGTACCGGTGGCCGCCGTGATGGTGCCAACCGCCAGTAGCGAAGGCGCACACAGAAAAAAGAGCCAAAATCCCAAAATCCACTTCACACGCTCAGCTTGTCGCATCGCCCACTCTCCTTAACTCTTGAAACCATCCTATACTCGTATCCTATCGACCCCGCGTTAGCGCTGCGTCACCAAAATTACCTTTCAGCGCCTAAAAACTAAAGAGCCACACCCCATTGAGTGTGAGCAGATGCTTATCCCACTGGCTAAAGTTCTGGTTGGCATCGTTTTTCACATAGGAGTAGCCGAGGGTAAACTGATTGGTGCGCGTGCGCGCGAAGGTGCCGCTAGCGCTCAGTGTGTACTGATGCTCCGTTAGCTGAACGCGCTCGCCGAGGTGATCGAGATCGTCGCCGCTCTCACGGTTTTGGCGCCATCGATACCCCAGCGATCCGGTGGCACTCAGAGCGGCGTTGAGGTGGTGGGTGTAGCCCGCCAGGCCCCCGATCAGAAGACGATCCGACTCCTCGGACATCCGCTCATACCCCACCAGCGCGCGCAAAAAGTAGAGATCCCCATCGACTAAAAAGTGGCGGCTTTGAAGATGGAGTTCGTGACGCTGACCATCGCGGGCGCGGTTGATCCGCTCTTGATAGTGGCGATCGCTTAGCAGATAGCCCACCTCCAGTGTGCGGTGCTCGCCCAGGGGTCGAATATGCCGCGCGCGCGCGATGGTTTCATTAAGATAGCTCCCACCGTCCACGGCGACGCGATCCTGGCCCACCGAGAAGCGCCACTGCTGACGGTTCTCGCCACGATAGACCGGGCCGGTTGCTAAAGAGATCAGCCGAATATCCCGATCGCTCACATCCATCTGATTATGAAAAAAGCCGCTCAAGTGGGTGCGCCACGCCCAGCCGCCCAGCTCGCCAAAGTCGTAGGTGTGACTCAAACGAAGCATCTGCTGATGGGCCAGATCGGATTGAGGGTCCTCGCCATCAATCCCCTCATCCAGCCCCAGCGCCACGCCGGGTGCTACCCGGTAGTTGCCCGATCCGATATCGTTTCGGACATTGGTGTCATAGGCCAGACCCAAAAAGAGCGTCACACCGGTGTGGTGGCGTTTGCGCGCCCGCTCGATCAGCGCCAGATAGCGGTGCACATGCTCCGCAACCCGATCGGGCACGCCGCTTTCGAGCACACGGTGAAACTGCTCCTCGGCCGGATCGAAGTGGCGCTGGTAGTAGTAGCAGCGGGCCATCTCCAGTCGGGCACGCTGATGGGTGGGCTCGATAATCAGCACCCGCTCAAAGGCGCTAATCGCCTCGTCAAAGCGGCGCAGCTCCATCGCCGCCATCCCCAGATAGAAGTTGGCCCGTGGATCGTCGTAGCTCTCCTCGATCACCCTCTGATAGTGGCGATAGGCCCCCTCGGCATCCCGCTCGCGCAGCAGCGGCACGCCGGCACGCACCTGCTCCTCACGGCGGGCCGCCTCCTCGCGCTCACGCAGCAAACGCGCCTGTTCAAGCGTTTTTTGAAGCCGTTCCTGGGCCCTTTTTTGCTCGATCACCTCCAGTGGGCGGTTCTCAAAGGGCACCTCATCGGGACTATGAAACCAGCCGGGGTTGTTGCGCCAGAAGCGGTATTTGGCCTCCTCAAGCTCCTGAAGGAGCTGCGCCTCCTCCTGGGGCGTCACCACAAGCGGCTCACTCGCCGCCGCCACTGCCAACAACACACCGCCCAAAAGCCCACCGTAGCGCACATCGACTCCTTAAAACACGCAATTACTTTTCGCGTTTGGATTCTAGCATGCCAATGTTAGCGCTGCGTTAGCGTTTGGGCTCGTCGTCAGCCTCGCTTGAGGTGGATATCCATCTGCGGGAAGGGGATGGAGATCTCCGCGCGGTTGAGCGCCTCGTAGATTACCGGCAGGAAGTGAAAGTCAAAGCTAGGCGGGCGCTCGGTACTGGCCGCATCGATCCAGATGACCAGCACAAACTCCAGCGCACTATCGCCCAGAGCGGTCATACGCACCTGCGGTTTACGGGCGGGGTTATCGCGCAAAAACCCGAGATCCGGGTGGCTCTCAATCGCCTCTAGCACCACCCGCTGAACCGTCGCCACCTCACTGCCATAGGCGACCGAGAAGGGAATCATCAAGCGGCGCACACTGTCATCATAGGTGAGGTTGATAATGTTCTCACCGATAAAGGTGCTATTGGGCACGATGATATCGATGTTATCAAAGGTGGTCACGGTGGTCGCTCGCAGACGGATCTGGCGAATAAAGCCCCACTGACCCGAAGGGAGCTCCACCAGATCCCCCACCCGCACCGACTTCTCAAACATCATAATCAGACCGCTGATAAAGTTTGAGACGATGTTTTGAAGCCCGAAGCCAATCCCCACCGAGATCGCCCCGGCCACGATGGCCAAAGAGGTGAGATCGATACCCAAAACCGAGAGTGCGACCATCAGGGTGATGACAACAATCGCGTAGTAGCCGAGATTGGAGAGTACGGTGCGGTTATCGGGGGTCAGGTTGATCCGTTTGGTCTCGATCGCATTGACCCGGCGACGATAGAGCCGCCCGATATAAAACCCGACGACAAAGACCAGAGTCGCCTTAAGCACCCCCATCCAGAGTGCCGGTTCAATCCAGGCTTCCATGCTCATCTGCCCACCTTTTGTCGATTTTCATCACCATACGCCAGCCGTCACGGCCACCGGGATAGAAGGAGGGTAGCAGTTTTTGCCTTTTAAACCCAAAACGGCTATAGAGCGTGTGGGCTTTGTGGTTGTCGGCACGCACCTCCAGCGAGAGGCGATCTTTGGCGTGCGCAGCCGCCCACTCTTTTGCGAAGTGCAGCAGCCGACGCCCCAGCCCCCTACCCCGGCAGCAAGGATCTACAGCGAGCATATAGATCCGCGCTACAGCGCTTCTTTTTTGGCTAAAGAGCAGCAGATACCCCACCAGATGATCCCCATCGCGAAGCAGAAAGAACGGGGTCTGCTTTTTAAGGTGATAGCGCAACGCGCGACGGCTCAAACGCCAGTCACGATCGGGGCTAAAGGCGCGATCTTGAAGCCGCTCGATCGCCGCTAAATCGCTGATTTTGGCCTGTTCTATCTGCAACTTCTCGATTCCTCTTTATGGCTTACTCTGGAAAACAAAAGGCCCGATCTTAGCAAAGGGAGTTTAGAGACTCTGTGTTAGAGTGGTCGCCACACTTTCTGGGAGCGCGGCCATGGTCGAAACACACGATGATCTCATTAGTGAGGGTCCGTTTGTGGTTTTTAGATGGCGAAACAGCCCCGCCTGGCAGCTGGAGTATGTCTCAAAAAACCTCACCACGCTCTTTGGCTACAACTGCAACGACCTCCTATCGGGCGCTATCCACTACGGCGATCTGATCCACCCGGACGATCTGGCCACCGCCTCACGCGCCGTGGGTGAAGCCGCCCGCAGAGATGAGGAGAGTTTTGAGCAGGAGTACCGCATCCGAAACCGCCAGGGCGCCTTTATCTGGGTGCGGGACTTTACCCGAATGGTGCACGATAAGCGGGGGACCATCACCCACTATCAGAGCTATATCTGGGAGATCACACGCCAAAAGGAGGCGGAGTCCAAGCTACAAGCGCTCAACCGATCGCAGCAGGCGCGGATTGAGAGGGCGCTGGAGGCGATTCGCGAGCAGGATGCAGCACTGATCGCCCAGTCGCGCCACGCCGCTTTGGGTGAGAGCATAAGCAACATCGCCCACCAGTGGCGCCAACCGCTCAACGCCCTGGCGATCCTGATTCAGGATCTCGAAGATGCCTACGCGCACGGTGAGCTCGATCGAAAGCAGCTCGATGAGGTGATCAGCCGATCGATGGTGCTGATCAACTACCTCTCCACCACGATCGATGATTTTAGAAACTTCTACCGCGCCGATCGACAGATGAGCAGCTTCTGCCCGACCGAGGCGGTCGAAAAGGCGCTTGCTCTTTTGGAGGGGGCCTTTCAAAGCCACGCGATCGCTGTGCGGCGCCACTACGAGGCCGATCTGCCCAACATCCTGGGCCACCCCAACCGTTTCGCCCAGGCCGTGGTCAACCTCTTTAATAACGCCAAAGATGCCATCGTGGCGCACAATCCGGAGGCTGGCACCATCACCGTCACACTACAGAGGCACCCGGAGGGGATTGCGCTCACCGTCGAAGATAACGGCGGCGGGATCGAACCGGAGGCGATCGGGCGGATTTTTGACCCCTATTTTACCACCAAACACCCCTCGCAGGGCACCGGTGTGGGGCTCTATATGACCCGCATCATTATCGAGCGCAATATGGGCGGCACCATCCGCGCCGAAAACTGCGAGAACGGGGCGCGCTTTGTGATCTGCCTGCCCCTGAAGCCCCCTGAGATGATCGCCGCTTAGGGGTTATCCAGCCGGTAGAGGTACCAGACATTTTGGCAGCGGCGCTCCCCCGCCTCAAACCCCGCAGAGGCGAGCTCACGGGCGCGATCGCGATCGCTTTTGACCCCCCGACCCGAGGCGTAGAGTTCGGCCAGATGGCACA
>PWVP01000180.1 GCA_003561815.1 Campylobacterota bacterium
ATAGAGACAGCGCGCGCTCTGCAGATGGGGGATAACCATTTTAAGATCCAGCTGATGCGAGAGGGGCAGCCGCTTGAGGGGGTTCAGGTTGAGGCGCGGGCGTTTAAGCCCCACCACGGTCCGCAGATGCCCGCACGGGATTTTCGAGCCGATGCCACCGAGGAGGGGGGCGGACTCTACCGTGCGACCCTGCCACTGGATCACAAATGCGGCACCTGGCGCTTTGGGTTGAGTATCCAGAAAGATGGTGAGCGGCTCGGTGCCTTTCGCGCGTCGATGCCCTTTCTTTAAGAGGGGATAAGGGGTGAAGCGCTGGTTTCTGCTGCTGTGGCCCGCTCTTTTGTGCGCGCTCTCGCCCGATCGGCTGATCGAGCAGGTGCTACAGAGCCATCCGCAGATCGCCGCACAACAGCAGCAGATTGAGATCCAGCGTGCTCTGGCTGTACAGGCCGGGCGGCTGCCCAATCCGATGATTGAGTTTGAGGTCGAAGATCCCGGCGGCGATGAGATGCAGATGGTGATGCTCTCACAGAGCTGGCCGCTTAGCGGGCGTCTCAGGCATGCACATGGCGAGTCTTTGGCACTGCTCGATCGCGAGCACTACGCGCTAGAGCAGCTTGAGCGCGCTTTGGTGCGCCAGAGTCGTCAGGCGGCGGTCGCGCTTACCCGCGCTCAGGCGCAGCTGGCACTCATCGATCGCTACCTGGCGCTGGCTACCGATCTGGCGCGTAGTGCCGCTGCCGGTCAGCGCGCCGCCGATCACCGGATGCAGCTACGAAGTGACACGCTGATCTCATCGCTGCTGCTCGAGCAGACCGAGTGGCAGCTTCTAAAGCGTCAGGCGCAGCTCGATCTCAGAGCGCTCACCGGTCAAACGGTTAAGCGGGTTGATTGGCCACTTGAGGTGGGCACGCTTAAACCGCTGGAGTACTATGAGGCGCGGATCGATCAGCACCCCGCTTTGCAGGGGGTTCAGGCCGATCAAAGGCGCGCCGAGGCGGCACTCAGGGGGGCGCAGGCCTCCCGCTGGCCCGATGTGACCACCCGGATTGGCCTGAGCCGCTCAGAGGGGATGTCAGACTATTTGACCCTGGGCGTGGGGGTGGCGCTGCCGGTGTATGGGCGTGAGCAGGCGGCGATCGCGGCAGCTCAGGCCGCCTCTGTGCAGACGCAGGCGCAGCGTGAAGATCGCCACCGTCTGCTCGCCTCAGAGGTGGCACTGGCCCATGCGCGCGTTTTGCAGGCTAAGGAGCGCTACCGCCTGATCGCCAAGCGGCAGCTTCCAGAGGTGCAGCACAGCTACGAGCTACGCCGTGAAGAGTTTTTTAGTGGAGGGGTGTCGATGGCAGCTCTTTTAGAGGTGGTGGGTCAGATGATCGCGCTTGAGGCGGCCCAGATTGAGGCGGCGGCCAACTTTCATCTCGCCCGCAGTGTGCTCAATGAGTGGGTAGGAGAGTAGATGCGTGTCGTGCTCTGTGTCTGGGTGGCGGCGGCTGTTCTCTTGGCCGATGCCCCTTCGCGGGTGGTGCAGGCCTTTAGTGTCAAGCTGACCGAGGCCGAGCAGCGGACGATAGCGCCCCGGCACACCTTCTATGGCCAGACGGCGATCGATGAGGGGCGGATCTATGAGGTGGCACCCCGCTTTTCGGGGTTTGTGACCGAGCTGAAGGCCGATCGCAGCTGGGGGGATGTCCACAAGGGGGAGCCGCTTTTGAGTCTCTATAGCCCGGAGCTTGTGAGTGCGATGGGGGAGTATGCCCAGTCGCTGCACCTTGTCCACGAGGGGGCCGATGCGATGCGTCAGGCGGCCAAGCGGCGGCTTCGGCTTTTAGGGGTTGATGCTGCAGCGATCGAAGCGATTAGGGCGGGTGCGTCAGCCCCGGAGAGCTACCGGCTCTTAGCACCGGCGAGCGGTGTGGTGATCGAAAAAAAGGTCAATCAAGGCGGCGCTTTTAGCGCCGGTCAGACGCTCTACACGCTTGCCGATCTTAGCCGCCTGTGGGTGGAGGCGGAGATCTATCAGCACCGCTTAAAGGTGCTCGATCGGATCGAAAAGGCGACGGTCTATCTGGAGGGGCACGGCACCTTTGAGGCGGCGGTTTTGGATCGATCGCCTCTTTTAGATGAGGCATCACAGAGCGTGACGCTGCGCCTGGCGCTGGATAATCCACAGGGGCGTTTGCAGCCGGGGCTCTTTGCCCGGGTGGCGCTTTTGGAGCCTGAGAGAGAGGTTCTCTTCCTGCCCGCTTCGGCGGTGATGCCTCGAGGCGGGGAGTATTATGTGTTTGTCGAAGGGTTTTTTGAGGGCGAATACGAGCCGCGCGTTATCGGTGCCGAGCGGATCGGGCGCGAGGGGTATGCGATCGCATGGGGGTTGGAGCCGGGCGAACGGGTGGTTGCCGATGCGCTCTTTATCTTTGATAGCGACGCTGAGATAAATATGTTGTACTGATTATGGTAGAACGCATCATAGATTGGAGTTTGCGCAATCCGCTGCTGGTGCTGCTGGCCACCGCACTGCTGCTGTTTGCCT
This sequence comes from Campylobacterota bacterium, assembly GCA_003561815.1. Classification (GTDB taxonomy): domain Bacteria; phylum Campylobacterota; class Campylobacteria; order Campylobacterales; family SZUA-545; genus CSSED11-302. Next base: position 2,534 of record PWVP01000180.1, read on the forward strand.
CCATCTGGGCGGTGCGCACCACGCCGCTGGATGTGCTGCCGGACCTCGCGCCGCCGCAGGTGATTGTGGAGGTCAATTGGCCCGGTCAGTCCCCCGAAACCATCAATGATCAGGTGGTCACGCCGCTGGTGACCAGCTTCCTTTCGGTCAAAGATGTCGAGACGGTGCGCGCCTTTAGCAGCTTCGAAAGCGCCATGATCTATGTGATCTTCGATGATGGGATGGATCTCTACTTTAGCCGCGATCGCATCCAGGAGCAGTTTGCCCAGATCCAAAATCGTCTGCCCGAGGGGGCGCAGGTGACGCTAGGCCCAGATGCCACCGGGGTGGGGTGGGTCTATCAGTACATGCTCAAAAGCGAGAGCCGTAGCCTCGATGAGCTGCGCACACTACAGGATTTTTATCTGCGTTATGCGCTGCTGGGCGTAGAGGGGGTGAGCGAAGTGGCCAGCGTGGGCGGCTTCGTGCGGGAGTATCAGGTGGTGGTCGATAACGAGCGGTTGATGCGTTTTGGGCTTTCGATCGCGGATGTGACCCGTGCGATTGAGCGCAATAACGATGATGTCGGCGGCGGCGTGGTGCTGGAAAACGGCGCGGAGCATATCGTCACCGCCCGGGGCTATCTGCTCACCCCTGAACAGATCGAGTCGGTGACGATTCGCAGCCAAAACGGCCTGCCCATCACCGTGGCCGATGTGGCTAAGGTGCGCATCGTGCCCGCCAGTCGCCGGGGGATGGCCGATCTCAACGGTCGGGGCGAAGTGGTGGGCGGGATTGTGGTGGCCCGCTATGGCGAAAACGCCTACGCCGTGGCCCAGCGGGCCAAAGAGCAGCTAATCAGGGTGCTGCCCGAGGATGTGACGCTGGTGGAGGGGTACTACCGAAACACGCTGGTGGATGCGGCGCTGGATACGCTTAAAGAGGTGCTCATCGAGGAGAGCCTGATCGTGCTGGCGGTGGTGGCGATCTTTTTGCTCCACGCGCGAAGTGCGCTGATTATTATCCTGACGCTGCCGCTGACGATTTTGATCACCTTTTTGCTCATGCGTCTAGCGGGGGTGGAGAGCAATATCATGTCGCTAGGGGGCATCGCCATCGCGATCGGGGCGATGGTGGATGCGGGGATCGTGATGGTGGAAAACGCTCACAAACACCTCAGTCGCCAGGGGTTAAGCCGGGCTAGCTACGCCCAGCGGCTTGAGGCGATCAGGGTGGCGTGTCAGCAGGTGGGGCGACCCATCTTTTTCGCGCTGGTGCTGATTATTGTTTCGTTTTTGCCGGTGTTTGCCTTGAGCGGTCAGGAGGGGCGGCTCTTTACGCCGCTGGCCTTTACCAAGACCTTCGCGATGGTTGCCGGTGCGGCGCTCTCAATCACGCTGGTGCCGGTGCTCATCGCGCTGCTCTTAAGCGGGCGTATCCGCCATGAGCAGAGCAGTCCGGTTAATCGATTTTTTATCGCGATCTATGCGCCGCTTTTACGGTTCTGTCTGCGCTTTCGCTATCTGGCGATCGCGGCTGCGCTGCTGCTCTTTATCGCTGCGCTGCCGCTGTACAATCAGATCCGCTGGGAGTTTATGCCGCCGCTACATGAGCAGTCGGTGATGTATATGCCCGTGACCATCAGCGGCATCGGCGCCGATCTGGCCAAAGAGCTGATGCTCGAATCCAGCCGCCTGATTAAAACCCTCCCCGAGGTCGAAACGGTCTTTGGCAAAGTGGGCCGGGCGGATACGGCCACCGACCCTGCGCCTTTGAGCATGATTGAGAGTATTATCACCTTTAAACCCCGTGAGGAGTGGCGTGAGGGGATGACGCACGCCAAGCTGCTCGAAGAGCTCGATGAGACGGTACAGATACCGGGGCTGATCAACTCCTGGACCTTCCCGATCCGCGGCCGGATCGATATGTTGCTCACCGGCATCCGCACACCGATGGGGATCAAGCTCTACGGCCCCGATCCGGCGCAGCTGGAGCGTTATGCCCGCCAGATCGAGAGTCGTCTATATGAGCACGAGGGGACGCTCTCAGCCTTTGCCGATCGGAGCGAGCAGGGGTACTTTATCTCTTTAGATCTCGATGAGGAGCGTCTGGCGCGTTATGGGGTGGATAAGAGCGATCTCTTTGAGATGGTGCGTAGCGCGATTGGCGGCGCGCAGATTAGTACCCGGATTGAGGGGATCGAAACCTACCCCATCACGGTACGGCTGCAGGATATCCAGCGTGATAATATCACCGCCATCCGCTCGCTTCGGGTGCCCACGGATTACGGCTACCGTCCGCTCGAGCAGTTTGCCACGATCGCACACAGCCGCGAAGCGCCGGTGGTCAAAAGCGAAAAGGGGCTGCGGGTGGCCTTTATCTTTATCACGCCGCGAGCGGGTGTCGCGCCGGGGGATTATGAGCGGGAGGTGGATGCGCTTTTAAGCGATCTGAATCTTCCGGCGGGTTACTACTACGAGTGGGAGGGTCAGAGTCGCTATCTCGCCCAGGCGATCGAGACCCTGCAGTACATCGTGCCGGTGACGCTGGTGCTGATGTGGCTGCTCATCTACTTCGCCCTGCGCGATGGGGTCAATGCGCTGCTGGTTTACACTGCGCTGCCCTTTGCTTTCGTGGGGGGTGTGGTGCTGATGTGGCTGCTGGAGTTTAACCTCAGTGTCGCAGCAGCGGTGGGCTTTTTGGCCCTGCTGGGCATCGCGGCGGAGACGGCGATTGTAATGATCATCTATCTGGACGAGGCGCTTAAAAAGGCGCGCGAAAAATACGGCACCCTCAGCGCCGATCAGGTCAACGCAGCGGTTTTCGAGGGGGCGGTGCTGCGGGTGCGGCCTAAGCTGATGACGGTTTTAAGCATGCTCTTTGGGCTGCTCCCACTCATGCTCGCCACCGGCGTGGGCAGCGAAGTGATGAGCCGCATCGCCGCACCGATGATGGGCGGGCTGATTAGCTCCACGGTTTTGACCCTACTGATCATCCCGGTGCTCTATGCGATGGTGCATGGGCGAAAGGCTGGTGTTTAGCCGATCGGTGTTGTATAATGGGCCAAAAGGATGGCCATGCAGATCACTCCGTCACTCAAAGCCAAAATAGTCAAAGCGGTAGAGGTTTCCATGCGGATCGAGGGTTATCGTCCCGCTAGCGAAGCGGCCAAGCAGGCTGCAAAGAGACTCATAAAAGAGCGTGGTGTCAAAGTATCGATTCGCCGAAAGTGAGATCTATCTGCCCGGAACCGATATTCCGCGCAATCAGTTGGGCATCACTGATCCCGAGGTGCTCCATGGCGTTGAGGCCGAGCTGTTATCTGGCGCATTTGAGCTGTTTGTGCAGGAGCTAGATGATTCTGTTGTTTTTGATGAGGCCTATTTCAAAGCTTTGCACCACCGGAGTTTTGAAGCTCTTTATGAATGGGCGGGGCTTTATCGAACGGTGGATATGGGCAAGGGCGATTCCCTTTTTTGCCGGGCGCAGTTTTTAGATCAGGAGTCTGGACGGATTTTTGGTGAACTTGCCAAGGAGGACTATCTTAGGGGATTCCGATCGGCTACGGTGGACTCTTTTGCCAATCGTTTGGCTTATTATCAGTGCGAATTGATTGCCCTGCACCCCTTTTATGAGCTCAATGGCCGCATCACTCGACTCTTCTTTGACCTGATAGCGCTTTATAATGGCTATAGGCCGATCGACTACAGTCATGCGCTCACCGGCGAAGAGCCTAATGCCTACATCAAAGCTTCGATCGCCTGCGTCCAAAGTGCAGAGTGTGAACCGCTTGAGAAGATTATTTTGCAGGGGCTTAAGAGGGTGTAGAGCAATCCTTGTGGTCAGCCTTGATTACCAGAGGGGCTTTGGGCTGGTCGGTACCGAGGTAGCGGTGGCCGATAAACTCCCAGTCATTGCTGTTTTTGTTAGGCTCTTTGTGGCAGCGCGATCTGGCATCAAAGAGTAGCTTGGCATCCTTCCAGTGTGCCCTATCGTTGTCTTTCTTGCGAGAGACAAACCCCTCAAAGAGATAGAAGGTCGTGCCGCCAAAATCCCCGTCTCGAAGATTCTTGAGGAGTTCAAGCGCAGCGATAAAGACAATAGCACCTGCCCCTGTGTACCAATACCGGGTGCCCCCTTCGCTCTCCAGAGGCTTGCGTCCCTGCGGGTTTCCGTTTTCGAAACAGACCGATAGAGGCGCTTCGATAATCAAGCCAATCGGTAATCCCCCCATTCTCAACCCCACCTAAAAGTAGAGCTAAGCCACAAGGGCCAACTTCTGCTTGGGCGTGATGCC
>PWVP01000123.1 GCA_003561815.1 Campylobacterota bacterium
CAGCGGTGTCGGCACCCGCCAGGACTACACCGAAGCCGCACGCCTCTACCGCGAAGCGTGTGATCTCAGAGGCGGAGGCGGCTGCAGCAATCTCGGTGTGCTTTACGCCAACGGATACGGCGTAGAGCAGAGCGACACAAAAGCCGCCGCACTCTACGAGAAGGGGTGCGCACTCCAGGATCCCGCCGGCTGCTCCAACCTGGGGCTTCTTTACGCTCAGGGTCAGGGGGTCGCGCGCGATCGCGCGCGCGCTCTGGAGCTTTTCCAAAAAGCGTGCCACATGGCACATGAGGCGGGGTGCCTGAATCTCCAGGCCCTCAGCGAGAAGATGGGGATCGACCCCAAGCGTCCGATCCAGTAAAATGCGGCCCAAAAAGCACAGGAGTCTGCCATGAGTACCCCCTCCAGGCGTGAGCGCGTCGGCTTCTGGATCGAGTCTCGCGCTGTTCAGCGCTTTATCATCGCGCTGATTGTGATCAACGCGGTTATTTTAGGGCTGGAGACCGATGCGAAGGTGATGGCCGCCATTGGCCAGCCGCTGACGCTGGCCGATCAGATCATCCTCTCGGTCTTTGTGGTGGAGATCGCCCTGAAACTCTACGCCTTTGGTTGGCGCTTCTTTAAAAACCCGTGGAATGTGTTTGATTTTATCGTCGTCGCCATCGCCCTGATCCCGGCTAGCGGCCCACTGGCGGTGCTGCGGGCTTTGCGGGTGCTGCGGGTGCTGCGCCTGCTCTCGATGATGCCGCAGCTGCGGTTTGTGGTCGAAGCCCTCCTAAAGGCGATACCGGGCATCTCCGCGATCGGGCTTTTGATGGCGCTGATCTTCTATGTCTTTGCGGTGATGGCCACGGGGCTCTTTGGCGGGTCGTTTGAGGAGTGGTTTGGCTCCATCGGCGCGTCGATGTACACCCTCTTTCAGGTGATGACACTGGAGAGCTGGTCGATGGGGATCGTGCGGCCGGTGATGGAGGTCTACCCCTATGCGTGGGCCTTTTTCCTGATCTTTATCCTGCTCTCGACTTTTACGATGCTCAATCTCTTTATCGGGATTATCGTCGATACGATGCAGACCATGCATGAGCGCGATCACACCGAACAGCGCGATCATATCGAGGAGGCGGTTCACGAAGATACCGGCAAAATCGAAGCGGAGCTTCAGGCGATGCGCCGGGAGATGGCGGAGCTCAAATCCCTCCTGAAGGCGGGGCGCTAAAGGCCGTAGAAGCGATCGACCGCCTCATTGGGACAGAGGCTGCGCTTAACGCGCCCTATCAGATCGCTTCGGCTCTGGATAAAGAGGGCCGCCGGATCGCTCGATCGGCTCAGTGCCACATAGAGCTGACCCGCTTCGAAGATGTGATCGAGATTGACCACCAGAGGGCTGAGCCCCATGCCCTGGCTCTTGTGAATGGTCACCGCCCAGGCCGGACGCAGCGGAATCTGTTTGAAGCTCGCCAGCTGCACCTCCTCTTCGGGGGTGTGCTCGCTCAAAATAAACTCGTGGGGCTCAACCAGCAAGATCTCCCCGCTGGCCTTCTGCACCAGCACCCCCTCGGTGTCAAACTCCAGCACCACGCCGCGATCGCCATTAACATAGCTTCCCCGCTTATTGGCACAGAAAAGCACCGGTGTGGCCTCTTTGAGTTTGAAGCGGGGGGCGACCGGCAGGTTTTTAATAAAGCGCTCTATCCGGGCCGGGTTGCAGCCGGGTTTGACCTCCAGGCTCGCTTCAAGCATCTTCTCCGGCGCGTTGAGGGCGCTCAGTCGCTGGTGGTTGAGGCTATCCACCTCGCGATTGCGCCCATGCAGATGGGTCGGATCCTGCCCTAAAACCCTCTGCTGCGCTCCGAAACGAACCAAAAGCGCCTCATCCTCCGGTCCCATCTGCCCGCGCCGCAGTCGATCGAGCAGCGCCATAAAGGCGGGGTCGTCGTTGCGCCACGGTGTGCTTAACTCCAAAAGCGCCGGATTAAGCTCCTGCCAAAAATCGCTCTCAAAGGCCCAGCGCGCCGTAAAGAGATCGCCCTGGCCCCTTTGGGCGGTGACCACCGGGGGCAGCTGATAAAAGTCTCCCACGAAGATCACCCGACCACTAAAGCCCGCCGCGCGGAGCCTGAAGCCGATCATCTCCAACAGTGCGGCACCGATCATGCTCACCTCATCGATCACAATCAGATCCAGACGGGCGATGGTCTGAAGCAGCTCTCTTAGGCGGCGGTTTTTGCGATCCATCATCGCCAGTTCGCCCAGGTTTTGTGACAACCCCAGATGGAAAAAGCTGTGTACCGTCTGACCCCCCACATTGACCGCCGCCACACCGGTGCTGCCCAGCACCGCGATCCGCTTGCCCTCACGGCCTAGATGGGCGATCAGCTCGCGGGTGAGATGGCTTTTGCCCGTACCCGCCCCGCCGGTGATAAAGAGGTGCCGATCGGCCAGCAGCGAGAGGGCGCGGTCCATCATGGCCGCGCGGGCCTCTTACGCCGTGTCGCCCGGTTGAAGTAAAGCCAGATCAACCCGAGAATCGAGAGCAGAAAGATAGGGGCGATAATCGGGCTCTCCTCCACCCGCAGCGCCAGCCGCTGAAAGAAATCACCCGCCAGGTAGCTGCCGATACCAAAACTCAGCGCCCAGGCGATACCGCCGGTGATGTTATAGAACATAAAGCGTTTAAAGTCGTAACGGGTGAGCCCGACGGTGATGGGCACCAGAGTCTTTAGCCCGTAGACAAACTTCTGAAACAGAATAATCCGGCTGCCGTGCTTTTTCATCAGCAGATGCGAAAGGGCCACTTTGCGCCGGTGCTTGCGCAGATAGGGCATGATATCGCGTTTGTTGTAGCGGCCCAGATAAAAGAGCAGGATATCGCCGAGGATATTGCCCGCCAGCGCCACCGCGATCGAGACCCAGAGATCGAAGATCCCCATCGAGGAGAGCACCCCCGCCGCAATCAGTGCCACAAACCCGCCCCCTAAAGAGTAGAAAAAAAGGACGATATAGCCGTAGGTTTGCAGATTGTCCATAATGTGTTCCACGGGCCGCTCCTTATTGTGGGCGCCATTTTGGCAGAGGGGGGCTTAGGATCGTCAGGTTTTGGTGCGTTGTGCATGCCATGATACTCGGGTGACGATTTCAAACGCGGCCTTGTCTGCAATCTGTGCTATGATAAGCCGCTTTAACCCAAACCACCCAAGGAGGCGGGGATGTCTAAAGAGTCTGAGGCAGCCACGGCGAAGAATCGCTATCTCACCTTTATGCTCGATCAGGAGCACTACGGTGTGGAGATTCTTCGCGTAAAAGAGATTATCGGCTATCAGAAGCCGACCCATATTCCCCGCACCCCCTCTTATGTGCTGGGGGTGCTCAATCTGCGCGGGGTGATTATCCCCATCATCGATCTGCGCACCAAACTCGGTATGGTCTCTGTGGAGCCGGACACCTACACAGCGATCATTATCGCCCAGATTCACAACTCCAGCATCGGGTTTGTGGTCGATCAGGTTCAGGAGGTGGCCGCCTTTAGCGATGAGGCGATCGGCGAGCCGCCGGAGTTCGGTGCCGAGGTGAACACCGCCTATATCAGCGGAATCGCCAAAAGCGAAAAACAGGTAGCGATGCTGCTCGATCTCGAGCGGATCTTTGATAGTCAGGAGGCCCAGAGCCTCCAGCAACTCACCGACTAAACCCAACAAGAGAGAGACGATGAACTGGCTTGAAAACATGATTTTGCGAACGAAGTTGCTGCTATTAAGCGGCGTGATGATTACGGGACTGCTAATTACCGGGATCCTGGGCTACTGGGGCATGGTGCAGTGGGAGAGCAATATGACCAACATCGGCGAGAACCGTATGCCGGATCTGGTAGCGCTGATGAGCCTGAACCGCGAGCGGATGACCATCCGCGCTCAGACCGTCGATATTCTGGCCAGCGCCCACTCGGATGACGCCCAGGCACAGTTTCGCGACATCGCCCGGCAGCGCAGCCAGAGCTGGGCAATTATCGATGAGCACTGGGAGACGCTGATGGGCATCCCCCGCGCCGGCGAGCGGGGGCGACAGCTGGTTTCGCAGCTAGAGGGGGAGTATCGCGCCTGGCGTGAGGTCTATGTGGAGCTCGATCGCACCATCGAACAGCTCACCCGAACCGGCGATCTCCAGCGCCGTGCCGAGCTGATCGAGCAGTATCAGGCGATCGTCGCGCGCATGGTGCCCATCTCCGATCGGATGGGGGCCACCTTCGATGCGCTGACAGAGAACAACCTCGACAACACCCGCGCCATGATCGATGAAGCCGACAGTACCGCCGAGATGGCCGAGGCGGTGATCTTGATCACTCTGATTGTGGTTCTGGTCATCTCCATTCTGCTGGCGACGCTGATTATCCGATCGGTCAACCGCTCCATCACAGAGGGGGTCAATGCTATCGCCGATGCCAACCATCAGGTGCTCTCCGCCTCCGATCAGATCGCCACCAGCGCCACCAGCCTGGCTGAGGGGGCCAGCACGCAGGCCAGCTCGGTCGAGCAGGTAAGCGCCACCATCGAAGAGTCCACCGCCACCAACAACCAAAACGCCGAGAACGCCCGTGAGGCCAATACGCTCTCCATGGAGGCCAACCAGGCCGCCCAAGAGGGTGATGGCAAAATCAAAGCGCTGATGGCCAGCATGGATGAGATCACCGAAGCGAGCCAGCAGATTGCCAAAATCATCAAGACCATCGATGAGATCGCCTTTCAGACCAATCTGCTCGCGCTGAACGCCGCCGTGGAGGCGGCCAGAGCCGGAGAGCACGGTCTGGGCTTTGCGGTGGTGGCCGATGAGGTGAAGAACCTCGCCGGTCGCAGCGCGCAGGCGGCCAAAGAGACCGCCGGGATTATCGAGACGGCGATTGAGAAGATCAAAGAGGGTAGCCAGATTGCCAGCCAGACCAATGAGTCCTTTGGCCGGATTCTTGAAAAGGCGAAAAAGACCTCCGATCTAATCGGCGAGATTGCCGCCAGCGTCAAAGAGCAGGCGGAGGGGATGAACCAGATCGCTGAGACCATGGGTCAGATCGATCAGATCACCCAGCAAAACGCCGCCACCAGCGAAGAGGCGGCCGCGGCCAGCGAGCAGATGAACGCCCAGGCCAATGCGATGATGGAGAGTGTAGCCGATGTGGCGAAGATTGTGGGGATGGACTTAAGCGGTGCCCAGGCGCTACCAAAACCCTCCTCGAAAGATAAGAAAAAAGCGCTACTCTCACACAAAAAGAGTCAAGCCGACGATGCGGATGAGTGGCACCACCACTAGGCAAAGGAAGCCTTAGCTATCATCCCTACTAGCACACCTTAGCCAAAAGGGGAACCGATGGGAAATCTTACGCTCAAGCAGCAGCTGATCACCGCGCTACTGGTGGTGGGGCTGCTGCCCTTTACAATCATGGGGGTCATCTCCTATGTCTCCGCTGAGCGGGCGCTGAGCGATCAAGCCTACAGCCAGCTGGATGCGACGGGCAATCTTCAGCGCAACGCCCTGTACGCCTACCTGGAGGCGATTGAGAGCTCCATCGAGCAGTTTGGCGCCAGCCGCGATGTGGGGGATATGTACCGGGAGCTGGTACGGCTGCACAACCTGCATGAGGTGGGGCCGGACGATCCCTTCTTTATCACCGACTACCCCGATGTGCGGGAGGTGTATGCAGAGTATGAGGCGACCTACCGCGGCATCATGGAGGCGTACGATCTCTACGATATCTTTATGATCTGTCGCCCGCACGGCCATGTGATGTACTCCGTGGAGGAGGAGTCGGATCTGGGTCAGAACCTCGGCAGTGGCGAGCTGCGCGATAGCGGCCTGGCGGAGGTGTGGCGCCGGACGGTGGCTACCCAGCGCACCACCTTTGTGGATATGGCCCCCTATGCGCCCAGCGGCGGTGAGCCGGCGATGTTTATGGGCGTGCCCATTATGGATGATGGCTCCATGGTCGGGGTGATGGCCGTTCAGATCAGCCCCGATGCTATCAATGAGATTTTGCACAACCGCGCCGGACTGGGTGAGACCGGTGAGGCGTTTTTGGTGGGGCCGGACTATCTGATGCGAAGCGATAGCCAGTTTAACCCCCAGAGCCACTCCATCATCAACTCCTTTAGAAGTCCGCAGCAGAACAACTGGCGCACCCCCGCCGTTGAGGCGGCTCTAGCGGGCCAAAACGGCACACGAACCGGCGAAACCATTAGCGGCGAGCCGGCGCTGGTCGCCTATGCGCCGGTGGATGTCTACGGCATCACCTGGGCGCTACTTACCAATGTCGAGATCGCGGAGGTCAATGCACCGGTCATCGCGCTGCGCAATGTCGCCCTGATGCTTGGAGCGATTATTCTCGCAGTGGTAACGGCACTGGCGATCTTCCTGGCCCTGCGCCTCTCGCGGCCGATTATCAGCGCGGTAGAGTCCATCAGCGATGCCAACGCCCAGGTGCTCACCGCCAGCGATCAGATCGCCTCCAGTGCCACCAGCCTGGCCGAAGGGGCCAGTACACAGGCGAGCTCGGTTGAGGAGGTGAGCGCCACCATCGAGCAGTCCACGGCGGTCAACAACCAAAACGCCGAGAACGCCCGTGAGGCCAATATCCTGGCCAATCAAACCAATGAGGCGGCACAGCTGGGGGATACGAAGATCAAGACGCTCACCGAGAGCATGAACGAGATCACCGAGGCGAGCCAGCAGATTGCCAAAATCATCAAGACCATCGATGAGATCGCCTTCCAGACCAACCTGCTCGCCCTTAACGCTGCGGTGGAGGCGGCCAGAGCGGGCGAACACGGTCTAGGCTTTGCCGTGGTGGCCGATGAGGTGAAAAACCTCGCCCAAAGAAGCGCCAACGCCGCTAAAGAGACCGCCGGGATTATCGAGACGGCGATTGAGAAGATCAAAGAGGGCAATCAGGTGGCCAATGAGACCAACGAAGCCTTCGGCGACATCCTCGATCGGGCCAAAAAGACCGGGGATCTCATCGGCGAGATCGCCGCGAGCGTCAAAGAGCAGGCCGAGGGGATGAATCAGATCGCCACCGCCATGGGTCAGATCGATACCATCACCCAGCAAAACGCTGCTACCAGCGAAGAGGCGGCGGCGGCCAGCGAGCAGATGAACGCTCAGGCTGCTTCCATGATGGAGAGCGTCACCGATGTGGCCAAAATCGTCGGGCTCAATCTGGAGCACGGTGTGGACACCAGCCGCCGCTCCAGCACTAAAAAGCCCCAGCGCGCCAGTCTGCCAGCACAGAAGAAGCCGGCACCTAAAAAGCCGGCGGCTAAGCCCGCTGCCCTCCCTGCGGGCCAGAACCGCCAGAAACCGGCGGCCAAACCCGCTTCCGATCAGGGCGGTAACCGCAAAAAGAGTCAAAACGAGGATGACATCTTCCCGCTGGATGAGGATGACCTTAAAGAGTTTTAACCGCACCGCCCTTCTCTTACTAGCTGCACTGCTCTGGCCCCTCTGGGCCAGCGCGTGCGCCCTCTGCCAAAGCTACGATGGTGTCATCTTCCCGAAACTAACCCTCCACACCCAGGGCGATCGGCTCAAGACGCTGGAGGTGAAGTGGCCCTTTAGTGAGGGGCTGACTCAAGAGATTATCTACAACTTTGATACCAATATGGATGGCCGTCTGGATGCGCAGGAGAAGGCGGAGCTTCTGGATGTGTGGGAGGAGGAGCTTAAGGCCAACCGCTTCTACACCCACCTCTGGCTAAACGAAGAGGAGCTTCAGACCCCGATCGGCACACGCCGCACCTTCTCCATCGCCGACGATCAGAGCAAGAGCCAGTACCACTTCTTTCTGGAGCTGGATCTGCCCCTTCAAGAGGCGGATACGCTTGAGGTGCGCTTTTTTGAGTCCACCGGGACGCTGAGCTTCTTTTTCGATCGCCAGAGCATCCACCAGCACACCGTGGGCCAGTGGGAGGTGAGCAACAATCTGCACACCTTCCCCCACACCCTCGCGCTGGAGTTCACCCCAAAGCCAGGCGCGTTTACGCACGCTTCGCAGACGACCGAACCCAAGCCCGCCGCACCCGAAGCGATCGCCGCGCCCCCTCGACGCGATGCGGCGCAGACAGCGCGCCAGGCTCAAGAGGAGAGTCGATCGCTCTCTGGCTGGCTAGGCGATCAGCTCGCCGCCGCCTTTGCGGTGCTGCGCGGCTATCTCTACGCCCTGGAGGATAACCCCACCGGTGCTGCCTTCTGGGGGCTGATGGGCTTTTCGTTTCTCTATGGACTGCTCCACGCCGCCGGGCCGGGGCATGGTAAAACCTTAGTGATGACCTACTTTCTCTCCACAGGCGGCGGCTGGCAAAAGGCGGGGTTTATGGCGCTTTTAATTGGCGCGGTGCATGTCTTCTCGGCACTCATCCTCACCGCGCTGCTGCTCTTTGTGATGCAGGTACTCTTCGATGCGGCGTTTGAGGAGAGCACCACGCTGCTGACCAAGCTCTCAGGGGTGCTGATACTGCTGATTGCAACCCACCTCTTCTGGCGGATTTTGCGGCGGCGCTACCCAAAAGCGGCGCGCTTTAGCGGCGCACCGGCCGGTCAGAAACGGGTACAGAAGTTCAGCGCCACCGCACCGGCACCCCGACACGATCACAGCTGTTCGTGCGCCTCCTGCGGTGAGGCCGGGCGCAGCAGCGACCTGATGCTGGTGCTGGCCGCCGGCATCATCCCCTGCCCGGGCACCGTGACTATCTTTCTCTTCGCCCTCTCGCTGGGGCTCTATCTGACCGGCTTTGCTGCGGCGGTGGCGATGAGTGTCGGCATGGGGCTGATCATCTTCCTGGCGGCCGGCTTTGGCTCGATGACCCGGCGGGCCAGTGGTGCTATGCTGGGCAGCTCCATGCGGTTTTTAGAGCTGGTGGGTGCGGCGGTGATCTTCGCGCTTGGGGTGTGGCTGCTTTTGGCGTAAGCGCGGTTTGCTATACTCTTTTTCATGATAAAAAGAGTGGTGGGCTTTTTTATACTGATGGCACTCTGGCTGGTACTAACCGGTGGCGAAAGAGAGGCGATCGCCTTTGGGGTGGTGGTGGTGCTGCTGGCACTGCTGATAGCCGCTCCTTTGCCGGGCAGAATCTATCCGCTTGGACTGCTACGCTTTAGCCTCTGGTTTCTACTGCAATCACTCAAAAGCGGTGGCGATATCGCCCTTCGCGCCCTGCATCCTCGCCTGCCGCTTGATCCGGGCACCCTCTTTTATGACTGCAGCACGCTACCCGCAGCGGGGCGGCGGCTCTTTATCGCCGCTATCAGTCTGATTCCCGGCACACTGAGCGTCCACTACGATGGTCAGAGCGTGCGCGTGCATGTACTCGATCGCCATCAGGATAACCACGGTGCCCTCGATCAGCTCGCCGCCAGGGTAGCCGCGATCTTTAGAGGCGATCGATGAGCACGCTGCTCATGGGGCTGGCCACGGCGGTTTTAGCGGTTATGATTGTCGCGCTCTATCGCCTCTATAAAGGCCCCTTTGATGCCGACCGGATGGTCAGCCTACAGCTTCTGGGCACCCTGAGTGTGGCGGTACTGGCGCTGCTCTCAGCCGCGCTGGATAACCCCTTTTATATCGATGTGGCTGTCGTGCTCGCCCTCCTGGCAGCGGTGGCGGCGGCGGGCTTTGCCACACGGGCGTGGCAGCGATGATGAGCTTGTTGGCGCTCCTCTGTTTTGGGGTGGGGTTTTTCTTTATACTGGCAGGCGTGGTGGGGCTTTTGCGCTTTCCCGATCTCTACACCCGCATCCACGCGGTTACGAAAGCGGACAATCTCGGTCTGGGCTTTATCCTCGCCGGGGTGGCGCTTTTGAGCGGATCGATGCTGGTGGCTTTAAAGCTCTTTCTTGTCTGGATTCTGGTGCTCTTTGCCGGGGCGATCTCGGGCTATTTGATCGCCCGTGAGGGGCACCGGCAGTCGATCAAACCCCTGGAGAAAGGGCCACGCCATGGGTGAGGCGACCCTCTTTGACCTGCTGCTGGTGATCGCGCTTCTCACTACCGCCCTGCGCGCCTTCTGGGCCAAAGGGAGCTTCGAGGCGGTCTTTAGCCTCCTCTTTTTCGGCTTCTTTATGGCGATGGCGTGGATGCGACTCGGGGCGGCCGATATCGCCCTGGTCGAAGCGGCGATCGGTGCCGGGCTGACGGCGGCCATCTTGATGGAGGTGCTGCGGGTGGTGGGCAGCAGCAGCTTTGCCACCTACCGGGTTGAGGGGGTCTGGATGCTGCCAGCGGCCGCCTTTTTGGGCTTTTTGATCGCCTCGGCCTTTAGGCTTCTGCCCCCCTTTGCCGCCCCCGAAGGGGCCTACAGCGCCACTTTAGAGGCGCTTAGCCAGAGTGCGATCGGCAACCCCGTCACCGCCGTGCTGCTGGATTTTCGAAGCTACGATACCCTGCTGGAGGTGGGGGTGCTGCTCTTTGCCGCTTTCGCGGTGGCCAAGCTCAGCGGCCCTGTGGCCGATCGCTTTGAAAAGCGCCGCACCATGCTCAGCTTTTTAAGCAGCCACCTGGCCCCGGTGCTGGCCCTGGTGGCGGGCTATCTGCTCTATCAGGGGATGGATGGCAGCGGAGGGGCCTTTCAAGCCTCCGCTCTGCTGGCGGCTGCGGGGGTGCTCTTTAGCCTCAGCGGTCAACCCTTGGCGCGGCAAGAGGCGCTGGAGTCGCGCTTCTGGCTGATGGGCTCGGGGTTCGTCTTTTTCTTTTTAGTCGGCATAGCGCTGGCACTCAAGCAGGGTCACCTGCTGGCCTACGCCCCCCAATGGCAGTCAGCGGCGATCTTGAGTATCGAGATTGCCCTCACCTTCTCTTTGGCCTATGCGCTTTTGGTGCTCTATTGGCGTATCGCCCATGCAGGTAAGGCGCGATGAGTCTCTTTTGGCTTTTTGCCCTGAGCGGAAGCGGGCTCTTTATCCTGGGGCTTCTTGCCACCGCCTTTCGCACCCGGGCGCTGGAGAAGCTCATCGCACTCAATATCGCCGGAAGCGGTGTTTTTCTCTTTTTTGTGGCGCTGGCTGGACGAAGCGATCCGCCCGATCCGGTTTTGCAGGCGATGGTACTCACCGGCATCGTGGTCTCCGTGGCACTCACCGGACTGGGCGCGCTTCTCATCCGGCGACAGATGACCGAAGGGGGCGGCGATGATGGTTGAGCACACCCCCTGGCTGCTGACAGCCGTTCCACTGCTGATGGCCGCCTTTGCGATGCTCTCTGCGCGCCTGGCCCCCTATCTGGCAAGTGTGAGCACCCTCATCTGTGGCACACTGCTGCTGCAGGCGCTAGAGCCGCTTAGCCAAGAGACGATCATCCACACCCTGGGCGGCCATGCGGCACCGCTAGGGATCGAGCTCTATCTCGATCGCCTCAGCTGGATGATGTTGGCGCTCACCTGGCTAGGGGGTGCGCTCTGCTCTCTCTATGCGTTTTTCTGGTTTAGAAGCACCGGCCATGCAGGAGTAGCGGGGTTTTGGCCCCTGTGGCTGGGTCTGATCGGCGGGATGAACGCGCTCTTTGTCTCCGGGGATCTCTTTAATCTCTATGTCGCCCTGGAGGTGATCGGCATCTGTGCCGTCTCGCTGGCGGCACTGGCCCAGAGCCGTGAGGCGATCCGGGCAGCGACCAACTATCTGCTGGCCACCTACGCCGCCTCGCTTGCCTACCTCTTTGGGGTGGGGATCCTCTATGGCCTTTATGGCACTATGGATTGGCGACTTCTGGCCACACTGGCACAACCTGAGGCGCCGGCTCTTCTAGCGGCGGGGCTGATGATTGCCGCACTGGCCATTAAGGCCGCCCTCTTTCCGCTGCACTTCTGGCTGCCGAGCGCACACGCCACTGCGCTGCCGCCGGTGAGTGCGATCCTCTCGGCTTTGGCGATCAAGGGGGCCTTCTATCTGCTCGCACGGCTCTATATCCAGCTGGAGATGCCCGGCAGCCTACCGGCGCTGCTGCTGGGCTATCTGGGGGCAGCGGCGATCCTCTATGGCGGCTATCAGGCGCTGATGGCCCACAACATCAAACGGATTATCGCCTACTCCACCGTTGCCCAGAGCGGCTACTTTTTTCTGATTTTTGCCATCGGAGGGGCGATGGCGTGGCAGGGGGGGTTTTTACAGCTCTATAGCCACATCATCGCTAAAGCGACCCTCTTTTTCGCGGTGGGCAATCTCGCCCTGGCCGCCGGTTCGGTCACTTTAGAGGGGATCAAGGGGGTCGCCCGCGCCGCGCCGCTTACCCTCTTTGGTGCCGCCATGGCCGCCCTCTCCATCGCCGGACTGCCCCCTAGCGGCGGGTTTCTGGCCAAATGGCTGCTGCTTCAAAGTGCGATCGAAGGGGGTGCCTGGCACTTCGTGGCGGTGCTCGCCATCGGTGGGCTGCTGAGTGCGGCCTATCTCTTTAAGATCTTTCGCTACGCGCTGATTGAGCAGCCAGAAAAGCGCTTTAACGATCCGGGCGTCTGGCTAGGCTGGGTGGTGCTTTTAGGGGGCTTTATCAGCCTGCTCTTTGGCTTCGTGGGGGGGCAGAGTGTGGCGTGGTTTGACCTCTCGGCTTTGAGCCTGGGGGGTGCGTCGTGATCGCATCGCTACTGCCGCTTTGGATTCTGCTCACCTCGCTGGTGGGGGGGCTGATTATCTTCGCTCTTAGGGAGGGGGCCGTCTGGCCGCGCACTTTCGTCAATCTCGCCGCCGCGGTTGTCAAGATTATCCTGGTGGGGTGGATGGTCTATGGGGTCTATCACGGGGAGGATTTTGCCATCGGCTACGAGCTGCTGCCGGGCATCGACCTCGCCTTTAGGGCGGACGCTTTCTCGGTGCTCTTTTTGGTGCTCTCGGCCATTTTATGGCTGATTACCACCATCTATGCGGTGGGGTATTTAGAGCACGCGCAGAACCGGCGGCGCTTTTTCGGGTTCTTTAGCCTCTGTGTGACGGCGACGATGGGGATCGCCCTCTCGGCCAACCTGCTCACTTTTCTCTTTTTCTATGAGCTGCTGACCCTGGCCACCTACCCGCTGATCGCCCATAGAGGAACCGCCGCCAGCCAGCGAGGTGCGCGCATCTATCTGGCCTACACCCTCTTTGGCGGTGCGCTGGCACTGGTCGGTACCGCCTGGCTCTATGTGCTCACCGGCGGGGTGGACTTCACCACCGGCGGCGCGCTCAGCGAAGGGGTGATCGCCAGCCACGGGGCGGCACTGATGGTGATCTTTGCGCTGCTCTTTTTTGGTTTCGGCGTCAAAGCCGCAATCGTCCCCTTTCACGGCTGGCTACCGGTGGCGATGATCGCACCGGCCCCGGTGAGTGCGCTGCTGCATGCGGTGGCGGTGGTTAAAGCGGGCGCTTTTGGGGTGGTGCGGCTGGTCTATGA
Organism: Campylobacterota bacterium; assembly: GCA_003561815.1. Lineage (GTDB taxonomy): Bacteria > Campylobacterota > Campylobacteria > Campylobacterales > SZUA-545 > CSSED11-302. The sequence continues at coordinate 13,388 of PWVP01000123.1, forward strand.
TGTCTACGGCATCGTCCCCAGCTTCGAGATGGGGCTCTTGACACTGGTGGGGATTGTGGCGGCGGTGACGATTCTGTACGGCTCGTTTTTAGCGCTCTTTCAAGATGAGCTCAAAAAGCGGCTGGCCTACTCCACCATCAGTCAGGTCTCCTATATCCTGCTGGGTACGGCGCTCTTTGGTCCGATGGGAACCGTGGGAGGGGTGGTCCATCTGGTGCACCAGGGGATTATGAAGATTACCCTCTTTTTTGCGGCGGGCAATATCGCCGAGACGCTCCATATCCACCGCATCAGTCAGATGCAGGGGATCGGGCGGCGGATGCCGCTGACGATGGCCGCCTTTAGTGTCGGCGCCTTTGGGATGATCGGCTTTCCCCTGGTGGCGGGATTTGCGACCAAATGGTATCTGGGACTCGGCGCGATCGAGGCGGAGGCCTACTGGGTGCTGGGTGTGCTGGCCCTAAGCACCCTGCTCAATGCCGCCTACTTCCTGCCGATTCTCTACAAAGCGTGGTTTCAAAAGCCGCCCAAAGGGGTGCAGCGGCCCCATCAAGGGCTTGAGAGTAGCGGCTGGCTGCTCTGGCCCACGGTAATTACCGCCCTGCTCTCAGTAGCGGCCGGGGTCTTTGCCGGGGCGGATCACGCGCCGGTCTACTGGGCGATGATTGTCGCCCGACTGGAGTATGGGGGGCTGCTATGAGTGGTGTTCTCTTTATCCCGTGGCTACTGCCAATTTTGGCACTCCTGATAGGCTGGTCCAGCCTCAGGGTGCTCACCCGGGCCGCTCTGTGGACGCCGGTTTTGGCGGTGGGGGTGGTGCTCATCTGGCTCAAAGAGCGCTTTGAGGTGCTGGATCTGCACTGGCTCTTTCTCGGTTCGCAGATCGGGCTTGATGAGCAGGGGGCGGCGCTGCTTTTTGGGGTGGCGATGGTGTGGCTAGCCGGTGCACTTCTGGCGGTGCGTCACCTGCGCGCACGCACCCTCTCGGTGCGCTTTTTTCGCTTCTGGCTGCTGGCTCTATCGGGTAGTCTAGGAGCCATTCTCGCCCTCGATCCGGCCAGCTTCTACCTCTTCTACGCCGTGATGGGGCTGAGCGCCTGGGGGCTGATCGACTACCACCGCAACACCGGATCGCGCCTGGTGGGGCTTATCTATCTGCTGATCGCCTTTTTAGGGGAGGTGCTGATTCTAGTGGGGCTGCTTTTTGTGGCCACCGGCCTGGAGCCGCTTCCGAGCTTTGCCTGGATTGCGCTTCTGATCGGGTTTGGGCTGAAGGTGGGGCTGGTGGGGCTTCACGGCATTTTGCCGCTGATCTACCACGCCGCCACACCGCCGGCTGCGGTGGTTTTAGCCGGTGCGATGGCGACGATCGGCTTTTTAGGGTGGCTGCGCTTTTTGCCGCTGGGGCTACACGCTGAGCCTTTTTGGGGGAGCGTCTGGATGATCGCCGGTGGTGCAGCGGTACTGATCGGCCTGCTGCTAGGGCTCACCCAGCGCCATGCGCGGGCCATTCTGGGCTACTCCTCGATCATGCAGTACGGGATGCTCACCTTTGTGGTGGGGACCATCCTCGCCAAACCGGCGCTCTGGCCCACCCTCGCACCGCTGATCACCCTCTATCTGATCGGCCACGGCTGGGTCAAGGCGCTCTTAATGCTCTGCAGCGAGTATCTCCAAAAACAGGGCCAGCGCCTCTATCAGATCGGCGGCATCTCTTTAGCCGCAGTGCTCGCCGGTGTGCCCCTTACCGGCGGTGCGGGGGCCAAGGGGCTGCTAAAAACCCCGCTGGCCCAAAGCGATCTAAGCGCCGCGCTCTTTTTTCTGCTCGCCTTCGGATCGACGCTTTTGATGGTGCGCTTTTTTAGCACGATCCGCGCCCAGCGCCACCCTGGGCCGATCGTCTCCTCGCGTGGGGTGCTCGAGGGGCTCTTCTGGGGGCTTTTGATTGCGCTTGTGCTCCCCTGGGTGAGCCTGGGGGCGGCTTTAAAGATAGAGGGGCTCTACCCGGTCATGGCAGCTCTACTGCTCGCCTGGCTGTGGCGGCGTACCCGCGGAGGGCTGCTGCTCGCTTTTGCACCGGGCGATCTCACCCATGCGCTCATGCGGCAGCTGCAGCGACTGGGGCACCGGCTCAAAAAGCGCAAGCAGAAGCCGCCGCCCGCCTCCATCCAAAGAGCACTGCCCACGCTTCATGGTGAGAGGGTTGAGGCGTGGTTTCGTGAGGGGATGATCTGGGTGGCGCTCTTTTGGCTGGTGGTTTTTGCCATCGCGCTAGGGGGCTAAGGCCGCAAGCGCCTTTTGATCGCACACCACATAGCGGCCCTGACGCTTGGTGATCACGCCGCTTGAGCGGAGTTTGCCTAAGACGCGCGAGAGGGTCTCGGGGGTCATCCCTAAAGAGGAGGCCACCTCATGCTGACGCAGCGAGGCGAAGAGATCGGGGCTATCGCGCAGCAGTGTGGCCACCCGCGTGGTGGCATCGCCGCCGGTGGTGCGCCCAAGGGCCTGTTCAAGATGGCGAATCTTTTTGCACAGCGAACGCACAATCGCCCCGGCAAGCGCAGAGGAGTCTGAAAGCATCTGCTCAAAGGGCTCTAGTGCGATCACAATCAGCTCCACCGAGCTCTCACACACCGCCGTAGCCGGATAGGGCAGCTTCTCGAGTGCTGGCATCTCCGCAATCAGATCCCCGGGACCAAAGCGGTGCAGCGTCACCTCTGTGCCCCGATCGTCGTGGCGATAGACCCGCACGCGCCCCTTTTGGAGCAGTAGCAGGTGGCGTGGCCTCTCCCCGGCCATAAAGAGGATCGTCCCCGCCTCACGGTGGCGCAGTGAGGCCAGCTGTTGAAGCTGAGCGATCTGCTCCTCAGAGAGGGTGCTAAAGAGGTAAAACTTTTTAAGCTCCATCGTGACAGTGTAGCACGCAACCGATCGCTCTATCTTGATCGCGATCATGTTTTGCGACCCACACAGCCGCTAAAATCGGCCCATGAAACAGTCGATCACCCTTGCAGGCTCGCCCCTGCGCTTTACCCTTCAGGCTGAGGGGAGCGAGCGCACCCTGAGCTTTGATAGCAGCCAGAGCGGCTGCCCTGTACCACTACAGAGCGCGCAGGCGGCTCTGGCGTGGCTTACCGAAAAGAGGGTCGATCGGGTGGTGATGATTAACCACACCGAACCGATGCGCCTACTAAGTCACCTTCCGCCATCTATCGGCTTTAGTGTCCAACCCCTTGCAGATGGCCGCTTCCAGATCGAGTTTTTCCAAAAGTCGGACAAAAAGTAATTTTGGTGACGCGGCGTTAACGCACCATCGCTACAATTTCAGTGGGCTTCGGCCCAACGACACACTCCCTGCATTCTGTCGCCCGCCCCCCTCTTTTGGGCGGCAGAACCTTTCTTTTAAATAATAATTTTTCTTGCTATTGTTTTTTAACCCAAAAGAGCGCATGATACAGGCTATCTTTCCACAAAGGATTCCCATGAAAAAGTATCAGCTCTACGCCTGTGAGAAGTGCGGCAACGAGGTTGAGGTTCAGAAGGTGGGCGGCGGCAAGCTCGTCTGCTGCAATGAGGCGATGAAAGCGGTCAACGAGAATGTCACCGCCACCAATCTGATGAAAGCCTTTGCCGGCGAGTCGATGGCGCGTAACAAATATCAGTTTTTCGCCCAGATCGCTAGAGATGAGGGTTTTCGCCAGATCGCGGACTTTTTCGAGGAGTTTGCCCACAACGAACAGAGCCATGCGCGCATGGAGTTTGCACTGTACAACAAAATGACCCGAGGTGACGACTGGGAGAGTACGGCCAAAAACCTGCTCTATGCCGCCGAGGGGGAGCGCTACGAGCACACCACCATGTATCCGGAGTTTGCCGCGCTGGCCAAAGAGGAGGGGTTCAACGAAGCGGCCCGGCTCTTTAAGGCGATCGGCGAGGTGGAGGTTGATCACGAGAAAAAGTATCTCGAGCTCGAAGCCAAACTACGCGAACAGGGCTTTTTCGCCAGCGAAGAGGAGGAGACTTGGATCTGTGAAGTGTGCGGCCATGTCCACAAAGGCAAAAAGGCCCCCAAAGCCTGCCCCGTCTGCAAAGCGCCGCAGGGCTACTATAAACAAAAGGGGCTCTAAGGCCCCCGCTCTCACGGCTTAGGCCGTGGGGGCGTCAGACGCGATGAGTGATAGCTTCTGGGTGCGGCTAAGCCGCTTGATCGCCATCTCCCGGCGCAGGGCGTCACCGTGGGTGAGGGCATCTTCCTGATAAAGAAGGGTCACAGGCAGACGCGCGCGGGTGTATTTGGCCCCTTTGCCTTCGTTGTGGGTTTTAACCCGGGCCGCCACATCGGTGGCGATCCCGGTATAGAGCGTGCCGTCACTGCAGCGAAGCAGATAGACGCTCCAGCTTGGCGGCCTAGTAGAGTCCAAAGCGGCCGTCTTTGCGACGGTAGAGCACACGCATTTTGCTATCGAGATCGTTAAAGACCATAAACATCAGGTTGGAGCTCTTAAGGTGCTCCACCGCATCGACCACATCCATGGGCTTGTCCACATCGGCCACGGCGGGCACCACCTCATCCTCCTCGACATCGCTGTAGAGATTGGGGATATCCGCCTCCATCTTGTGGGGAACATCCTGGCGATGAATCTTGTCACTAATCTTATCTTTATAGCGGCGAAGCACCTTTTTAGCCCGCTCCAGCGCGATGTCACAAGCAGCATAGAAATCCTGATCGACCTGCTTGATCACCACCGTATCGCGGTGGGCCATCTGGATGGTGTACTCCACGAGCATCTGGGGTTTGTTGTGTTTGTTGTCCCCCTCGACGATGCACTTTACAGCAATAATATCCAAGTTGTACTTTTCGAACTGCTCGAAACTTTTGTTGATGTAGTCGCGCATGGCATCGGTCAGATCCAGCTTCTTCGTAACGATGCTGACATTCATAGGGACTCCTTGAGTGTTTTTGGCCCATAGGCTAGACTTAGCGTAACCCCTGATTGCTTTGGGTTGCTTTAAGTCCAGCGGTTTGATGTGGGGGCGTTTTAGGGTACAATGCGCTTATTCGTACGATTAAGGAGTCGATTATGATCGTCATGGCCAATGAGATCAAAACCAAAGGGGTCTCCCTGCTGGACAAACTCTTCGAAAAAGCCGAGGAGGTGATCATCAGCGTACGCGGACGGAATAAATATGTCGTGATCGACATCGAACGCTACAAACGCTTGCGCGCACTGGAGCTCGATCGCGCCTACGAGGAGACGATGGAGGATATTAGAGCGGGTAACTACACCACCGACATCGAAGAGCACCTAAGAAAGCTGGACGATGCCCTTCGAAGTTAGGTTAAAGCCGAAGTTCGAAAGAAAAGTGACCCGTTTTCTAAAAAAACATCCCGATCTGAAGGATCGCTACCAAAAATGCTTGAGGCTTATGCAGGAGAATCCCTTTCACCCCTCTTTGCGCCTGCACAAACTCCAAGGGCAGCTTTCAGAATACCACTCGGTCTCGATCACCATCAGCTACCGGATGGTCATTGAATTTATTATTCAGGATGAGACGATTATCCCGATCGATATCGGCTCCCATGAAGATGCCTATTAAAGGAACCCATTGAAACTACTCTTTATCGGCGATGTGATCGGCAAACCGGGCCGCCGCAGTGTCCGTACCCACCTAAACGCCATCCGCGAAGCACACCAAATCGACTACTGCATCGCCAACGGCGAAAACCTCGCCCACGGCTTTGGTTTCACCGCCAAGACAGTTCAGGAGATGTTTGGCTGCGGTGTCGATCTGCTCACCGGCGGCAATCACACCTGGGATAAAAAGGAGGTGATCGGCCTTTTAGATGCCCTGCCTATCATCCGCCCGCTCAACTTCCCCCCCGGCGTGCCCGGTCGCGGCACCCATATCGCCCCGATCGGCAGCGCGTCGCTGGCGGTGATTAACCTGATCGGCCACTTTGGGATGGGGGTGGTCGAAAATCCCTTTTTAGCCATCGAGGCGGAGGTCGATCGGCTTCACGCTGAGGGGGTGCGCCATATCCTGATCGATATGCACGCCGAGACCACCAGCGAAAAGGCGGCGCTGCTCAAACTGCTCGAGGGAAAAGTGAGTGCGATCGTGGGCACCCACACCCACACCGGCACCGACGATCTACTGATCGCCTCGCACACCGGTTATGTGAGTGATGTGGGCCTTACCGGCTGCCGCGATGGGGTGATCGGCATGGAGCCCAACGCCCCGCTGAAGCGATTTAAAACCGGCATGAAGGCCAACTTCGACATCGATGAGAAGTGCCGCCGCATCTTTCAGGCGATCGTCTTTGAGCTTGATGGTTCGGGCCACTGCATCGATGCGTATAAGATCAAAGCGTACGATGACGGTGAACCCTTTATCAGTCTGCGCCATCAAGGGGGGTGGTGATGCCCATCGAAAACGGGGCCGATCTGCTGCTGCGCCTACACGCGCTAAATCTCATCGAGCCGGAGCGTTATCCGCACTGGTGGCGACACTACGGCAGCTGGTGGATTATCCCCGAGGCGATTTTGACCCAACAGACCCGCTTTGAGAAGGTCGAGGCGAGTGTGGCCAATCTGATCCATCTAGGCTACGACACCCCCGAAAAGCTGGCCGCCGCCGAGCAGTGGCGCGTGGCCCAAGCGATCGTGCCAGCAGGGTTTTATAACCAAAAAGCGGTGCGGATTCTTTCACTGATTAATGGCCTGATCGAAACCTATGGCGATTTTGAGCACTTTGTCGCCGAGGTGAGCCGCGAGTGGCTTCTGGCCCACAAAGGGGTCGGTTTTGAGAGTGCCGATGCGATCCTCTGCTATGGATGCCAGCGTCCGGTGATGGTGGTCGATCGCTACACCCAGCGGCTTTTAGCAGCGCTAGGGTTTGAGATGGAGGAGTACCACGATATTCAAGCGTGGCTAACAGGGGGCATCGAAGGGGAGTTTGACCGCATCGAAGCCGCTCTAGGGCTCACGCCAGAGCTAACCTACGCCTATTTTCATGGCCTGATTGTGGAGTATTGCAAAGATCACGCCAGGCGATCGGGTATGGATATTGCTAAGCTAAGCGCATGAAATACGCGCTTTTACTGCTCTGGCCGCTCTGGCTGCTGGCTTCCTATACCGTTCCTGGCGACGAACCCTACCGGGTGTATAAAAGCGGTAGCGCGACGCTAATCTACCCCCAGAGCCTAAGCAGTGAGGCGGCCCATGCGCTTGCGCACTTTGAGGCGATTGCCGGGCAGTATGATGAAACCTTTAACTACCGCCACCGCCGCACCCCCTTTCTCACCCTCGCTAGCGGGCGCAACCAGATCGCCAACGCCTGGGCCACCGCCGTGCCCTATCCGCAGATGACGCTTTATGGTGGTGGCGCGCAGATGATTGATTACTTCGGTCATACCGACTGGCTAGCGACGCTCATCGCCCATGAGGGGGCCCACATCTATCAGCTCGACGCCAAAGGCGAGGTGCCTCAGGCGCTAGAGAGGTTTTTCGGCCACAACCACATGCCGATCTTTCCGGCCATACCGCTGCCCTTTTTTACCCTGCCCAACCTCTGGACGCCGGACCTGCTTTTAGAGGGCAGCGCCATCTATAATGAGTCACGCTTCGCTGAGGGGGGGCGGCTCTATGGCGGACAACACCGCGCGCTTTTTTTGGCGCTGCTACAAGCGGATAAGCTCGATGCCATGAGGCTGATCAACAACCACCGCGACTTTCCCTATCTGGAGGAGAAGTATATCGTCGGCGGCTACTTCTGGGCCTATCTGGCCGATCGCTTTGGTACTGAGCGGGTGGACGGCTTTTTTCGCACCCACGGGGATCGATTTTTTAACCCGCTGCTGCTGGATAAGAGCTTCCGTCACCACTTCAATGAGGGGTTTTATGCCCTGCTTGAGCGCTTTCTGTCAAGCTACCGAGGCGATGCCCAAAAGATGCAGATGGCCAGAGGGGATAAGATTCTAACCAGCCAGGTCTATGTCCCCTTTGGCGGGGATGAGAAAGAGGTGTGGATCTACACCAATGATCGCCGCGGCCAAAGCGCCATCCACCGACTGGATCGCACCGATCGGAGCCTTACTAAACAGACAGGACATTTTCTGGCTGGAAAGCCCTTTTGTCTCACAGATGAGTGCTTCACCGCCGCCAGTGGGCAGGTGAGCACGACCCGGATCGCCCCCGGTCTCTTTGATGCCCAGCGCCGAAGTCAGGGGGCGCATGAGGGCGAGATTTTACAAGATATGAGAGGGGAGGAGCGGCTCTATTTTAATGGGGCCAAGAGCATTATCGCCCCGGCGCTCTATCATGATGAGACACCGCTGGGCACCGTCCACTCCAACGCCCGCTTCGGCCCCGATGGTGCGGTCTATACCGTGCGGGTCAAGGCGGGCAAGCGAGGCTTTTACCGTGACGATCAGAGACTCTTTGAACTCAGCACCCAGGCAGCACTGGCCGATGTGCTCCCCGGTGGCCGCATCCTTTTTACCGCCCCAAGCCGCTACGGAAGCGGCCTGTATATCTGGCACGAGGGTCGCATCAAACGACTCGGCCTGGCGGATAATATCCTCGATGCCCGCTGGCTTAGCGGCGATCGTTTTATCGTGGCCGCTGTGACCGCTCGCGGCTATGAGTATCGCATCACCGGCTTTGAGCTGCGCGATGAACAGCCCGGTCGTTTTAGCTACCGTTTCGAAGCGCAGACCCCCGCTTTGGAGCTGCCCAAACACGCTTTAGAGCCCCAGGCCACTAGCCGCTATATCGCCCCGCTGCAGCTAAAGTTTTCGAGCCTTTATCCCACCCTCTATATGGCCGAGGAGAGTATGCACTATGGTCTGCATGCGCTTTTTGTCGATCCGCTCGGTTATAACGATCTAAGCATCGGCTATATCCACGATGAGGAGGCGAGCGCCTACGCGGGCTATCACAACCGTCGCCACCGGCTCTTTTACGGCGCACACTATCTAGCCGATCTCAACGCCACCACCACAGGGCATGAGCGGCGCTGGGGGGCGGAGGTGTACGCGGGTTACCAGCTCTATCACCGCGAAGGTACCCGGCTGGATGTGACGCTCCGCCGACAATACGACCCGAATGATAATCGGCTCAGTCCCGTCATCGCCTCGCTGAGTTACGATCGCACCTATGGCTACCACCTGCTTAG